>JAEULC010000290.1 GCA_016792605.1 Rhodospirillales bacterium | reverse complement strand
GCGACGCTGGACAAGGAGCAGGCGCTGCACGAGGAGGTGCTGCGCGCCTTCCGCGAGCAGGTGCTGCGACGCCATCCCAAGCTCGGCGTCTCCACCGGCATCATGGCGCTGAACGGCTCGGTTCAGATCGTCGGCGTTTAGGCCGCCAGCGGCCCGCTCCCCAGCTCCGCGCCGATTTTCTTCGCCGCTGCCACCGGGTCGGCGGCCTGGTAGATCGGGCGGCCGATCACGAGGTGCGTGGCGCCGGCCTTCATCGCGTCGGCCGGCGTCATCACCCGCTTCTGGTCGTCGGCGTCCGATCCGGCGGGGCGCACGCCCGGCACCATCAGCACGAAGTCCGGCCCCAGGGCGCGGCGCAAACCGGCGACCTCGTGCGGCGAGCAGATCACGCCATCGAGGCCGTTGGCCTTGGCGAGCCTGGCCATCGTCTCGACCTGCTCGCTCATCGCCCGCTTGGCGAAGCCGACCGCGGCGAGATCGTCCTCGGCCATGCTGGTCAGCACGGTGACGCCCAGCAGCCTGGGCCGCGCCGCGCCGAATCTCGCCGCCTCGTCCGCCGCCGCGCGGAGCATCGCCGGCCCGCCCGAGATGTGGATCGTCAGATAGCGCGGCTTCAGCGACGCGGCCGCGCGCACGCCGCCTGCGACCGTGTTGGGGATGTCGTGCAGCTTCAGGTCCAGGAACAGCGGCAGGGCGGAACACTCCCGCATCACCGCGCGGATGCCCTCCGGCCCGTGCGCGACGAAGAACTCCAGCCCCAGCTTGACGCCGCCCACGACGCCGGCGAGCTGCCGAGCGCGCATCTTCGCCTCGGCGAGGTCGATCGTGTCCACGGCGACGAATACGGGATTGGTCATCGTGCAGGCTCCTTTGGTGCGGGGCGTTGGCCGAGATCCTGGAAGAATCGCAGCATGTAGCCGTCGGGGTCACGGACCCAGAACTGGCGGTTGCCGAGTTCCACGGCGTCGCGGCGATACCAGCGCTCCTCCATCGCGCGCGGCACGGGGGCGCCGGAAGCCTGCACCCGCGCGAAGAGCGCGTCGACGTCCGGGACCTCGATCTGCAGATGCATGCCGCGGCCGAGCGGGTAGTCGAGCGCGCCCTCGTTGAACATGCGTGCTGGATCGACCGTCTGCTCGATCATCAGCTCGGCGCCGTTCAGGTCGAGATAGGCGAAACGCTCTTCTGGGCGGTCATAGGCGACGGAGAAACCGAGAATATCGGTATAGAACGCCAGGCTCCTGCGGAAGTCCGTGACGTAGAACTCGGGGACCAGCCTCGTCTTGCCCAAGCGCACCCCTTCGCCGCCAGCCGTTCGCAAACGGCCGCGTGTGTATCAGGCGCTGCGCTCGACGGCAAGCTCGGCGGCGGCGAGGTCTTCCAGCGCCGTGCCAACCGACTTGAAGAGCGTGATTTCCTCGGCACTTCCGCGGCCCTTGGCCTGGCCGCGCGCCAGTTCCAGCAGGTCGCCCCTGATGTCCTCGGGCTTCAGCACGCCGGACCGCAGCGGCTGCACCACGTCGCCGCCTTCCTTGGTGGCGCCGGCGCGGGTGTCGACATAGACGCGGGCGCGGCTCACCGCCTCGTCGTCGCTTTCGCGCCGCTCGGGCGTGTAGGCGCCGACCAGGTCGACATGGGTGCCGGGCTTCAGCCACGCGCCCCGGACCAGGGGCTGGGTCGACAGTGTGGCGGCCGAGACGATGTCGGCCTGGCGCACCGCTGCCTCCAAGTCCTCGGCCGCCTCGACCTTCAGGCCGGGCTTATTCAGCGTTTTCGCCAGCGCCTTCGCCTTCGCGAAATCGCGGCCCCAGACCAGCACGTTCTTGATCGGACGGACGGCGGCGTGGGCGGCGATCAGGTGCGGCGCCAGGGCGCCGGTGCCGATCATGACCAGCGTCGAGGCGTCTGGCCGCGACAGGTAGCGGCTGGCCAGCGCCGAGGCGCAGGCGGTGCGGCGCACGGTGATCGACTGGCCGTCGATCAGCGCGACGGGCGCACCCGTCCTGGCGTCGCTCAGCAGGTACTGGCCCATGATGGCGGGCAGCCCCTTGTCGGCGTTGCCCGGGAACACGGTCACGATCTTGACGCCGATATGCTTGCCGACCTGCCAGGCGGGCATCAGCAGCAGCATGGCCTCGGGGCCATCGAGCGCCTGGACGGGGTGGTGATGGCGCACCGGCAGCTCGCAGCCCTCGCGGAACATGCGGTCGAGCCGGTCGACCAGCACCGCGTAGTCCAGCGCCGCGTGGGTCGCGGCGGCATCGATGATCCGCATGTCGGAGGCGGCTCAGCTATTGGCGACGACGAGCTGGCGCCGCGCCTGCTCTTGCGTGATGACCGGCGGCGGCACGGGGCGCTGCGCCGATTCCAGCAGGTCGAGGCGCCGGCGCAGGTCCTCGGCTTCGCGCTTCAGGCGCTCGGCCTCGCGCTCGGCCTGGCGCTGGGCGGCGCGGCGCTTTCCTTGGGCCATCCAGGCAAAGAACCCGCCGAAGAAGAAGCCGACCAACAGGCTGCCAAAGACGGCGACGTAGACCTTCATGGTCAAGGTGTAGGGCGTCGGCCAGAAGCGCAGGGCCAGGTCGCCCTTGTTCTCGATCGCGAACAGGACGGCGACGACCAGCACGGGCAGGCCAAGAACCCACCACGCCACCCGCCGCACCAGCGAGGGACGCCGCTCCGCCATCAGCCTGCTCCTTTCTGGCGGCCTGAAATCAGGCGGCCGTGCCCGGCTTCTCGTTCAGCCGGTCGCGCAACTGCTTGCCGGTCTTGAAGAAGGGAATGCGCTTCGAGGTGACGGCAACCTGCTCGCCGGTGCGCGGGTTGCGGCCCTGCCGCGCGTCGCGCCGCTTCACCGAGAAGGCGCCGAATCCGCGCAGCTCGACGCGCTGTCCGCGCGCCAGCGCCGCGGAAATCTCGTCGAACACCGTCGCGACGATGCGCTCGACATCGCGTTGGTAGAGATGCGGATTGGTTTCCGCCAGTCGCAGGATCAGTTCCGATTTGGTCATGGCCGCCCTGTCTGTTTTCTTGCCCCCGGTCCGGTCAGCCCGCGCCGCCGGACGTTCCGTTATTGAGGGTGCCAAACCGATACTAGACCGTCAAGTGTAAGTCTCTCGGATAAAAGCGTTTTTCCGGACAGGACCCAGGCGATCGCGCTGTCGAGCAGCGAAAGCCCCCGTTTTGGCTCCTTCAGGTCGACATCCTCGATCGGCAGCTTCTTCGCGATCTTGCGCTCGGATTCGAGCCAGTCGCGCGCGGTTTCCTCCCCGCCCAGCGCGTCCACCAGGCGCTTTTCCAGGGCCTGGCGGCCGGTATAGATGCGCCCGTCGGCCAGGCCCCTCACGGTTTCAACCGGCAAGCTCCGGCGCTCGGCGACCATGTCGACGAACATGGCGTAGGTGTCGTCGACCATGTCCTGGCTGGCCTTGCGCGCCTCTGGCGTGAGTTTTTCGAACGGCGAGGGCTGGCCCTTGAGCGCGCCCGAGCGGATCGCCTCGGCGCCGATGCCGACGGTCTCGAGCAGCTTCGACAGGTCGGTCGTCTGCATGATCACGCCGATCGAGCCGGTGATCGAGCCCTTGTCGGC
>JAEULC010000284.1 GCA_016792605.1 Rhodospirillales bacterium | reverse complement strand
GGGCACGGTGCTGGGATGGCCGTGGCAGGTCATCGCCAGGCTGTCGCCGACCACGCAGACGTCGACGCCGGCCGCCTCGGCCCATTTCGCCGAGGTGTAGTCGAGCACCGAGGTGTAGACCATCTTCTCGCCGGTCCGCTTAGAGTCGCGGATCTCGGTGATCGTGCGCTTCTTCCGGTCGGTGGCCAAAGCCGGCGTCGATGACGCCGACGTGGATTGAGCCTGGGTGGCGCCGGCCTTGGCCGGCGCGGCGTCCTGCGCCATCGCGTGCGTTCCCCTTCCACAACAGACGTCCCGCACCTTCGAGGGCACGGTGATATGTTAGTGGTATCTTACTTGATTATCAGGTCGCGGCAAGCGGGACATGCGGAGCGCGCTGCCCAAGCTCCGGGCATTCGCGATCAACCACGCGAGGACGCGGCGCGTCAAACCGCGCGACGGTGGAATCGGCCGGGATCGCAGGAGAAGGAGGCTACAGCCCCAGCTCCTTCAGGATCGCCGCGCGGTCGGCGTCGAGGTCGGGCGTCGGGCCGCGGGTCGACGGGTCGGGGAAGCCGGTCATCTTGATCGGGTTGCCGGCCATCTTCAGCGTGCCGGCCACCGCGTCGTCGCTGCTGACGACCATGTTGCGGGCGACGATCTGCTGGTCGCCGAGCGCCTGGGCCACGTTGTTGATCGGGCCGTTGGGCACGCCGGCCTTGTCGAGGATCGCGAGCCACTCGGCGACGGGGCGCTTCGCCATCAGGGCTTCCAGGCGCGGCTTCAGGATGTCGTGGTTTTGCGTGCGCGCGTCGTTGGTGGCGAAGCGCTCGTCGGTCGCAAGGCCGGGCTCGCCCAGCGCTTCCGCCAGCTTGGCGAAGAGGATGTTGTTGCCGGCCGCGACCACCATGTGCCCGTCCTGGGCGCGCAGCGCCTCGAAGGGCGTGATCGAAGGGTGGCGCGCGCCCATCGGCCCGGGGACGTTGCCGGTCGCGGCGTAGCGCGCGATCGCGTTCTCCAGGATCGCGACCTGGCAGTCGAGCATCGCCACGTCGACCATCGTCCCCCGGCCGGTGCGGTGCCGGTTCTCCAGCGCCGCCAATATGCCGATCGTGCCGAACAGCCCGGCGGTGATGTCGCCGATCGAGGTGCCGACGCGCGTCGGCTGGTCGCCGCCATGGCCGGTCAGGCTCATCACCCCGCCCATCGCCTGCACCACCATGTCGTAGGCGGCGCGCCCTTTATAAGGACCGGTCTGGCCGAAGCCCGAGACGGCGGCATAGATCAGCCGCGGGTTCATCGCGTGGAGCTGCGCCCAGCCATAGCTGAGCTTGTCCATCGTGCCCGGCCGGTAGTTCTCGACCAGAAGGTCGGCCTTCGCCACCAGCTTCTCGAACACGGCGCGGTCCTTCGGCGCCTTCAGGTCCAGCGCGATCGACTGCTTGCCCCGGTTCAGCGACATGAAATAGGCGGACTTGCCGCGCACGAACGGCCCGTAGTGCCGCGCATCGTCGCCGCCGGCCGGGGTCTCGACCTTGATCACCCGGGCGCCAAGGTCCTGCAGCACCAGCGT
Source organism: Rhodospirillales bacterium (assembly GCA_016792605.1). GTDB lineage: Bacteria > Pseudomonadota > Alphaproteobacteria > JAEULC01 > JAEULC01 > JAEULC01. The sequence continues at coordinate 5,383 of JAEULC010000284.1, read as the reverse complement.
ACAATAAGGTCCGGCCAGCACCCGGGTCAGGTCGACCACCAGCAATCCGTCCAGGGGCCCTGTGGCGCCGTTCGTCATCGGTGTTTCCTCGAAAAGTGGCCGGGGACGATTGAAGGGCCGGGGCGGGGTTGTCAATGGAAGAGGTGGCCGGTCGCGGGTCAATTTTAGCTGGCGGGGGCTCTGGCCGGGGAGGTCAGCGTGAGGGCAAGCCCCGACAAGACGAGCGCCACGCCGGCGCCGAAGAGCAGGCCAAGCCGGTCGTCGAAGATCGCGGCGGACGCGACGATGCCGATGACCGGCTGCAGGTACTGGACGCTGGCGGCCTTGCTGGCCGGCACGGCCCGCAGAATATGCAGCCACAGCAACAGGCCCACGACCGTCACCGCAGCGCCGAGATACACGGCGGCGGCGATGCCTTCGGCGGTGATTTGGAAGGGCGCGTGCCGCATCTCCCAGCCGGCCCAGGGCACCAGGGCGAGGAACCCGAAGAACGTACTCCAGGCCGCCAAGGGCCCCGAACCGTACTTGCTGGCGAGCTCGACGCTCCACACATAGTAGAATGCGATCGTGATGCAGGACAGCAGCATCAAGGCCGCTCCGGCCTTGCTCGACTGAAGCGCCGACGCATCCTGTCCGTCGAACGCGACCAGCACGATGCCGAGAAACGCCGCGAGCAACCCAAGCCTCTGCCGGCCGGATACGGCATGCTTCAGGCGTATGGCGGCAAACACGACGACGAACAGCGGAATGGTCGCCGAGATGATCGTGCCGACCGACGCCGACGTCCCGGCGATGCCGTAGGTCTGCGCGACCTGGCCAATGCCGACGCCCAACAGGCCGAGCGCAGCGACGCGCGGCAGCTCGTGCCAGGGCAGGCGGCGCCTGCCCATGACGAAGGGCAACAGGAACGGCAGGGCCAGCCCGAAGCGCATGGCGGTAAGCGTCAAGGGCGGGATCGTCAGAAGGCCGATCTTGATGACGGGGATCGACAGGCCCCACAGGACGGCCAGCAACAGCATCGCGCCCATGATGCGCATGCGCAGCGATTCCTCAGAAATGACGGGGGACGATTGATAGGGTCGGGCGTGGTTGTCAATCGAGAGCTGCGTTGGCATCGAAGAGCCGTCGGAAATTCCTTCGCTAGTCCCTGTTTCGCCGATGACGCTCCTGCGCTAGTCTCCGCCGCCCTTCGCGACTGCGGAATCGAGCTTTGTCCACCGAGCCCAAGATCTCCATCGTCATCCCCTGCTTCAACGAGCGCGCGACGATCCGCACGCTGATCGACCGGGTGCGGGCGGTGGCGCTGCCGGCGCGCGAGATCGTGGTGGTGGACGACGGCTCGACCGACGGCACGCGCGAGATCCTGGAAAAGGAGATCAAGCCGCTGGTCGACAAGCTGATCTTCCACGACCGGAACCGGGGCAAGGGCGCGGCGCTGCGCACCGGCTTCGCCGCGGCGACGGGCGACATATTGCTGATCCAGGACGCCGACCTGGAATACGACCCGGCGGAGTATCCTGTATTGCTGGCGCCGATCCTGCAGCACGGCGCCGATGTCGTGTTCGGCTCGCGCTTCGTCAGCGGCCGGTCGCACCGCGTGCTCTATTTCTGGCACTCGGTCGTCAACCGCATCCTGACGCTCGCGTCGAACATGCTGACCGACCTCAACCTCACGGACATGGCGACCTGCTACAAGGCGTTCCGCCGCTCCGCGCTCGACGGCGTGACGCTGACCGAGGACCGCTTCGGCTTCGAGGCCGAGTTCACCGCGCGGCTGGCGAAGAAGCGCCTGACCTTCTACGAGGTCGGCATCTCGTACCACGGCCGCACCTACGCCCAGGGCAAGAAGATCGGCTGGCGCGACGGCATCCGCATGATCTACGCGATCCTGCGCTACAACCTCTTCACGCGCTGAAGCAGGCCCACCGCGCCCGCGCGCGAAAGCGCGCCAACTGAGACCGCCAGGATCAGCGTCGCGAGCAGGATCGAGACGCCGCGCCAGGTGCCGGCCGGGCCGGACTGGGTCAGCACGAAGCACAGAAGAAGCACGGCCGCGCTCGCGGCGCGCTTGGCGCGCGACGCCGCGTCGTCGGCCGCGATGGCCAGCAGCACCAAGGCCGGCAGCAGCATCACCGCGGCATGGTGCGGCTGCAGCACGGGGCCGAGCGGCAGCGGCGCCAGCACCAGCAGCGCGCCCGAGGAAAGATCGTCTGGTGGCCAGCGCCAGAGCATCCAGGCGATCAGCGCCAGCCAGGCGATCTGCAGCGCGCGGGTCGCGTAGACCACCTGGGCGTCGGTCGGCGGCAGCGACAGCAGGCCGGCGAGCGTCTTGTGCAGCGAGATCAGGTAGCCGGGGAACATCGCCTGGTAGGCGGGCTCGCCGGCGGGCCCCAGGGCGACCCACCAGGCCTTGGTCAGCAGGATGGTTTCCGCGGGGCCGAAGACCAGCATGGGCAGGGCCGCGAACCACAGCCCGATTCCGGCCAGTGTCCAACAGAGCCAGGCCCAGCGCCGCTTCCACACCAGCCAGGGCAGGAACAGCACGGAGTAGAGCTTGATCGCGACACTTAAAGAGAGGAGCAGCCCCGCCAGCGCCGGGCGGCGCGCCCCGAGCCACAGGGCCAGCAGGATCGCCAGCAGGTAGGCCAGGTTGACGTTGCGCGACTTGAGGTCCCAGCCGACGGCGTAGGACACGACCAGCACGGCCAGCGCCGCGACCGCGATGCCGCCGGGCCGCCTCGCGAGCCCGGTGTCCTTCGCGCCGACAACCACGATTGCCAGCAGCGCGGCAATGCCGAGCGCGATCCAGGCGGGGAAGGCCAGCGCGCCGAGCTTCAGCCAGCCCAGCATCAGCACGACATAGGCCGGCGGGTAGGCATAGTGCTCGGGCCAGGTCACGGAACCGCCAGCCGCGGCAAGCTGCTGGATCGTCACGGCCTGGCGGGTGTTGAGCCCGTAATCGACCATCAGGAAGCTGTCGGTCGGCAGCGGCTTCGGCGGCAGGCCCAGCGCCATCGCGACGGCGGCCAGCAGCACGGCCAGCAGGGCCAGGGCGTCGAGCGCGCGTCCGATGGTCGGCGACACGGCGAAGGTCAAGGAACGGGTCCCCGCTTGGCGCCGATCGGCGCCGATGGTCCGCCCCCGTGTCCTACAGGACGACGACGCTCGCGGGCAAGACGACCTCGACGGTCGTGCCACGGCCGGGTTCGCTCTGGATCACCAGCTCGCCGCCATGCAGCGCCACCAGGTTGCGCGTGATCGGCAGGCCCAGGCCGGTGCCTTCCTGGGTGCGGTCCATGTGGGTCTCGATCTGGCGGAAGGGCTCCAGCGCCAGGGCCACCTCCTCCGCCGTCATGCCGATGCCGGTGTCGGCGATCGCGATCACCGGGCGCCCGGCGCCGTCGATCCGCACCGTGGCCGTCACGCGGCCCTGCGCCAGGGTGAACTTCACCGCGTTCGACAGCAGGTTCAGCACGATCTGGCGCATCCGGAGCTCGTCCACCCGGACGCAGGGGAAGTCCTCGGGGCAGTCCACCGTCACGGCGACGCCGCGCGCCGTCGCCCGGGGCAGCATCATCGCCACCTGGCGGCGGACCAGCGCCGGCAGGTCGATGTCGCTCGGCGACAGGGTCATGTGGCCGGCGTCGATCTTGGCCATGTCCAGCACGTCGTTGACCAGGGTCAGCAGGTGGCTGCCGGATTCGCTGATGAAGCCGGCATACTCGGCATAGCGCGGGCTCTGCGGCCCCAACAGCTGGTCGCGGATCATCTCGGCGAAGCCCAGGATCGCGTTCAAGGGCGTGCGCAGCTCGTGGCTCATGTTGGCCAGGAAGCTGATCTTGGCCTGGCTGGCCGCCTCGGCCTCCATCATCGCCGTGCGCAGCCGTTCCTCGGCCTGCACCTGTTCGGTGACGTCGCGCGCCGTTCCCCGGTAGCCGGCGAACCGGCCCTCGGCGTCGAACACCGGCTTGCCGCTGACGGTGACGTGGATGAACTGGTCGCCCTCCAGCCGGTTGCGGTAGGTGAAGTCGCGGAACGGTTCGTGGCGGTCCAGCGTCGCCTGGTGCGCGCGCCACTTCTCGGGCTCCGCCGCGGCGCCCAGGGCGATGTCGACGCGCCGCAGGCCCAGCGACCGGTTGGCCGGGATCCCGTAGGCCCCCGCGCGCGACGACAGATAAGAGAAGCGATGCTCGGCGTCCGTCTCCCAGAACCAGTCCGAGGCGGTCTCGGCGAAGTCGCGGAAGCGTTCCTCGTTGTCGCGGAGCGCCTGGGCGGCGCGGCGGCGCTCGGTGATGTCGATCACCGTCCCCTCGTAGAACAACGCGCGGCCCTGCTCGTCGCGCACGATCCAGGCGTTCTCGCTGACCCAGATGCGCTCGCGCGACTTGTGGCGGTAGACCTCGGACTCGAATCCCGACACGCGCCCGTCGCGCTCCAGCAGCGCCTTGAACGCGGCGCGACGGCCGGGCTCGACATACCACTCGACCGCGATGTCGTTCACCGCGGCCAGCAGCGCTTCCTCGCTGTCGTAGCCGTTCAGGCGCACCAGCGCGGGGTTGGCGCGCAGCTGGCGGCCGTCGGGGGTGGACCGGTAGATTCCCTCGGCCGCGTTGTCGAACACGCGGCCGGCCTCGGCGGCGGCGAAGTTGAACCGGGTCTGCGTGCGCGCGAGCTCGCCGACGTCGATCAGCGTGCCGAGGATGGCGGGCTGGGCCTCCCCCTCGAGCCGGTGGAGGCTCGCCGAGATCGACCCCCAGAAGCGCGATCCGTCGCGCCGGCGGCCTTCGACCGCGAAGCCGTCGACCCGGCCGGCCTGGCGAAGCTGCTCGACCATGGCCGCGCGATGCGACGGCACCGCGTAGAGCTGGCGCACCGCGTCGCCGGCCGCTTGCATCAGGCTGGCGGCGTCCGGGTAGCCAAGCTGCAGCGCCAGGGCCCTGTTGACCAGCAGGAAGCGGCCGTCGAGCGTCGACCGGAACATGCCGATCGCCGCCCTGTCGAACAGCGCCTGGAAAATCGCCGATCCGCTTGTCTGCGCCATCGGGGAGGCATGATCGAGCGCCATGGCCGCCGCCGCAATCCTTTGCCAGCCCCCGGCCTAGAACAAAACAAGATCAAGCCTGGGGGGTGCCCAGGAATACAGCCAAGCCCGGCAGGAAATCGTTAATCGGCCCGCGAAAGCCCGGCGCCGGGCCGGCTTGGAAGGAGGCCCGCGTGTCGCCCGCCAGGGCGCCGTCTGAGCCACGTTGCGATAATATCACAATGGTTAGAATAGGACACAGTTTTAGTTTTCGGGAGTTGCGGTTGTTTTGGGGGATGTGGGAGTGTGGGGCTGCGAAGTGACCAGCCGCCGGGTGAGGGCATTGCCTGGGGCGGATATGTG
>JAEULC010000270.1 GCA_016792605.1 Rhodospirillales bacterium | reverse complement strand
GGTGTCGCGCGTCGGCTCGGCCGCGCAGATCAAGGCGATGAAGCAGGTCGCCGGCCGCATCAAGCTCGAACTCGCGCAGTACCGCGAAATGGCGGCCTTCGCGCAGTTCGCCTCGGACCTCGACGCTGCGACCCAGCGCCTCCTGGCGCGCGGCGCCCGGCTGACCGAGCTCCTGAAGCAGGCGCAGTTCGCGCCCTACCCGGTCGAGGAGCAGGTCGTGTCGATCTTCGCCGGCGTCCGCGGCTACCTCGACAAGATCGCCGTGGGCGATATCACCCGCTTCGAGCAGCAGATGCTGTCCGAGGTGAAGGCGAAGCACACCGACATCCTGGCCGAAATCCGCGAGAAGCGCGAGCTGACTCCGGCGGTCGAGGAGAAGCTCAAGGGCTTCATGGACAAGTTCGCGGCGTCCTTCGCCTGAGCGACGAAGCCTCCTCTCGCACGCGAGTCCTGACCGATGCCGAGCCTCAAGAGCCTTCGCACCCGCATCAACAGCGTGAAGTCCACGCGCAAGATCACTTCGGCCATGAAGATGGTCGCGGCGGCGAAGCTGCGTCGCGCGCAGGAGCAGGCCCAGGCGGCGCGGCCCTATGCCGAGCGCATGGAGCGGATGCTGGGCTCGCTGGCCGCGAGCCTCGCCGGCGGCGAGGGCGGCCCAGCGCTGCTCGCCGGCACCGGGAAGGAACAGACCTACCTGATCGTGGCGGTCAGCTCCGATCGCGGCCTGTGCGGCGGCTTCAACGGCTCGATCGCGCGCTTCGTGCGCAACAAGGCGCGCAAGCTGATCGTCGAGGGCAAGACGGTCAAGATCCTCTGCGTCGGCCGCAAGGCGCGTGACATCCTGAAGCGCGACCTGGAGAAGAACATCGTCGGCACGATCGACGAGATCGGCCGCCCTCAGCTCGGCTTCCACCATGCCGAGAAGGTCGCCCAGCGCATCCTGCACATGTACGAGGCCGGCGAGTTCGACGTCTGCAGCGTGGTCTACAATCGCTTCAAGTCGGCGATCAGCCAGATCGTCACCGACCAGCAGCTGATCCCCTTCGCGCCGCCGGTGGCGGTCGAGCCCGCCAGGGGCGAGGCGCCGAAGCTTGTCGCCCCTGGGGACAGCCAGGCGATCTACGAGTACGAGCCCGACGAGGGAGAGATCCTCGCCGACCTCTTGCCGCGCAACCTGTCGGTCCAGATCTACCGCGCGCTGCTCGAGAGCAATGCGTCCGAGCACGGCGCGCGCATGACCGCGATGGACAACGCGACCCGGAACGCCGGCGACATGATCAACCGGCTTACCCTCAACTACAACCGTACCCGCCAGGCGATCATCACCAAGGAGCTGATCGAGATCATCTCCGGCGCCGAGGCGGTCTAGATTTTCACGCAGGAGCGTAGCGATGGCTGACACTTCGACCAAGAACACGACCGGCAGCATCACCCAGGTCCTGGGCGCCGTCGTGGACGTGCGCTTCGACGGCGAGCTGCCGGCGATCTTGAACGCGCTGCACGTGGACAACCGCGGCAACAAGCTGGTGCTCGAGGTCGCCCAGCACCTGGGCGAGAACACCGTGCGCGCCATCGCCATGGACTCGACCGACGGCTTGGTCCGCGGCCAGAAGGCCACCGACACCGGCGCGCCGATCGCCATGCCGGTGGGGCCCGAGACGCTCGGCCGCATCCTGAACGTCATCGGCGAGCCGGTCGACGAGCGCGGCCCGGTCGGCGCCAAGCGCAACCTGCCGATCCATCGCGGCGCGCCGGAGTTCGTCGACCAGTCGACCGAGGCGCAGATCCTGGTCACGGGCATCAAGGTCATCGACCTGCTGGCGCCCTACGCCAAGGGCGGCAAGATCGGCCTGTTCGGCGGCGCCGGAGTCGGCAAGACCGTGACGATCATGGAACTGATCAACAACGTCGCCAAGGCGCATGGCGGCGTGTCGGTGTTCGCCGGCGTTGGCGAGCGCACGCGCGAGGGCAACGACCTCTACCACGAGATGATCGAGGGCGGCGTCATCAAGACCGACGGCCCGGGCTCGAAAGTGGCGCTGATCTACGGCCAGATGAACGAGCCGCCGGGCGCCCGCGCCCGCGTCGGCCTGTCCGGACTGACCGTCGCCGAGTACTTCCGCGACGAGGAAGGCCAGGACGTGCTGTTCTTCGTGGACAACATCTTCCGCTTCACCCAGGCCGGCGCCGAGGTGTCGGCGCTGCTCGGCCGCATCCCGTCGGCGGTGGGCTACCAGCCGACGCTGGCGACCGACATGGGCGCGCTGCAGGAGCGCATCACCTCCACCAAGAAGGGCTCGATCACCTCGGTGCAGGCCATCTACGTGCCCGCCGACGACTTGACCGACCCGGCGCCGGCGACGTCCTTCGCGCATCTAGATGCGACAACGGTGCTGTCGCGCCAGATCGCCGAACTCGGCATCTTCCCGGCCGTAGACCCGCTCGACTCGACCTCGCGCATGCTCGACCCGCGCGTCGTGGGCGAGGACCACTACAAGGTCGCGCGCGACGTGCAGCGCGTGCTGCAGACCTACAAGTCGCTGCAGGACATCATCGCCATTCTGGGCATGGACGAGCTCAGCGAAGAGGACAAGCTGATCGTGGCGCGCGCGCGCAAGATCCAGCGCTTCCTGTCGCAGCCCTTCCACGTCGCCGAGGTGTTCACCGGCACGCCGGGCGTCCTGGTCAAGCTCGAGGACACCATCCGCGGCTTCAAGGGCCTGGTCTCCGGCGACTACGACGACCTGCCGGAATCGGCGTTCTACATGGTCGGCACCATCGAGGAAGCGGTCGAGAAGGCCAAGAAGATGGCGGCCGAGGCGGCTTAAGGCGTTAGCGCGGAAAGCGACGAAGCATCATGGCCGACAAGGTTGAATTCGAACTGGTCTCGCCCGAGCGGCTTCTGCTGTCGCGCGCGGTCGAGATGGTCGTGGTTCCGGGCGTCGAGGGCGACTTCGGCGTGCTCGCTGGCCACGCGCCGCTGATCTCGACCGTCCGCCCGGGCATCATCGAGGTGCACGAGGACGGCAAGATCACCGACCGCATCTTCGTGGCGGGCGGCGTGGCCGAGGTGAATGCCGAGCGCTGCACCGTGCTGGCCGAGGTTGCGATGCCCGTCGGCGAGATCGACCGTCACAAGGTCGAGGCCGAGCTCAAGGACCTCGCCGACGACCTCGCCGCCGCCAAGACCGAGGACGACCGCGACGTCCTCCAGGCGAAGATCGTGATCGCCGAGAGCAAGCTCCAGGCGATCTCGACGGTTCACTGAGCCTCTACCGGCTTTCTTCTGTCCTTTCGTCATGGCCGGGCTTGTCCCGGCCATCCACGTCGGCACGAGCCGGCAGTGGTGCGCGTCGACAGACTCGCTGTCCGGGCCTGCGGTGTTTAACGATTGGCGGGCTGTCGCCGCTGCCCCGACGTGGATGGCCGGGACAAGCCCGGGCATGACGAATAGGGGGAGCCTACTCCAGCGTCTCCAGCATCCGGATCATCAGCCGCGCGCGCGGTTCCAGCGACGAGAAATAGATCTGCTCGTAGTCGGTATGCGCGCCCTTGCCGTCGGCGCCCAGGCCGTCGAGCGTCGGGATGCCCAAGGCGGCGGTGAAGTTGCCGTCGCTGCCGCCGCCGGTCAGCTTCACGTCCTGCAGGTCGAAGCCGATCTCGGCGGCCACCTTGCGCGCGTGCTCGAACAGCCTGGTGATGCCCTCGTCCTTGGTGTAGGGCGGGCGGTTCATGCCGCCCTCGACGATCACCTTCACCTCGGGGTTCTTGGCTTTGAGGCCCAGGATCTTGGCCACCATCTCCTCGGCGACCGCGGGGTCGGGGACGCGCAAATCGACCTCGATCTGGCAGAACTGCGGGATCACGTTGACGCCGGTGCCACCCTGGATCAGCCCGACCGAGGTGGTGATGCCGCGCGCGTAGTCGGTCATCGCCTCGATCGCCAAGATCTGGTGCGCCATCTCGCGGATCGCGCTGTGGCCGTCCTCGTGCCGCGCGCCGGCATGGGCCGGGCGGCCCTCCGTCTTCAGGATGAAGCGCCCGACGCCCTTGCGCGAGGTGACGATCTTGCCGCCGTCGCGCGCCGGCTCGGTGACCAGCACGTACTTGGCGTTCTTCGCCAGCTTCTCGATCAGGTCGCGCGTGGTGTTGGAGCCCACCTCCTCATCCGGCACGAAGGCGAAGGTGACGGGCAGCGGCGTGGTGCGGCCCTCGCGCACCAGGTGGCGGAAGGCGTTGTAGCCCAGATAGGCGCCGGCCTTCATGTCGTAGATGCCCGGGCCGTAGACCACGTCGCCCTCGCGCTTGAAGGGCAGCGTGTCCTTCAGGAAGCCGATCGGATGCACCGTGTCGAGATGGCTCAAGACCAGGATGCCCGGCCCGTCGCCGCCCCAGGGCGTGCGCACGACCAGCATGTCGCCGAACCCGTCGCGGCCCGGCCGACGCTCGATCCTGCCGCCCAGGCGCCGCATGTCGTTCTCGACCCGGTCGACCATCTTGTTGACCGCCGCTGCGTCATGCGACGGCGATTCGATCGAGATCCACTCATAGATTCCCTGGAGCAGCTCCTCGGGATCGATGCGGTCGCGGTTCGACGATGCGGCCGTCGACGGTTGGGGCGTCTTGCTGTCCATGGTGGATTCCTTGGAGACGGAAGATCAGGCGGTAAGCGAGGGCGCCACGGTAAGCGGGCGCGTGTCGGGCGGCAACCGGCCCTCCTCGACGCCGTGGCAGGCGACCAGCGCGTCGTCGACCTGCTTCGGCTGCGGCTGCTCGCGCTTGCAGCGGTGGTTGGCGAAGGGGCAGCGCGGATGGAAGGAACAGCCCGGGGGCGGGTTGATCGGGTTCGGCACCTCGCCCGCGACCGGCGTGCGCTGGCGACCGGTCATGTCGAGGTCGGGGATCGTGTCGAGCAGCATGCGCGTGTAGGGATGGCGCGGGCGCGAGAACAGCGAGCGCGTCGGCGCCACCTCGGCGATGCGGCCCAGATACATGACCGCGACGTGATCGGAGATGTGGTAGACGACCGCCAGGTTGTGCGAGATGAACAGGTAGGTGAGGCGCAGCTGGCGCTGCAGGTCCTTCATCAGGTTCAGGATCTGCGCCTGCACCGAGACGTCGAGCGCCGAGGTGGGCTCGTCGCAGACCAGGAACTCGGGCTGGCTGGCGAGCGCGCGAGCGATCGAGATGCGCTGGCGCTGGCCGCCGGAGAACTCGTGCGGGTACTTCTCGCCGTCCACCGGCGACAGCCCGACCTGGCGCAAGAGCTCGCCGACGCGCGCCGCCACCTTGTCGCTGCCCTGGATCAGGTCGAAGGCGCGGATCGGCTCTGCGATGATGTCGCGCACCCGCCAGCGCGGATTCAGGCTGGCGTAGGGATCCTGGAAGATCATCTGCTGCCGGCGGCGCAGGGGGGCCATCGCCTTGCGCGACTGCAGCCCGCTCATGTCCACACCGTCGAAGACGATGCTGCCGGCGGTCGGGCGGTAGAGCCCGACGATCAGCCGCGCCACGGTGGACTTGCCGCAGCCCGACTCGCCGACAATGGAGAAGGTCTCGCCGCGGTTGATGGTGAAGTCCACGCCGTCGACGGCGCGAAGCGTCAGGCGCGGCTGGCGCTCCAGGATCCGGTTGAGCAGCGGCGGCGAAACGTCGAAATAGCGCTTCAGCCCGGCGATCTTGAGCAGCGGCGCTTCCTGCGTCGTGTCAGCCATGCCGCCCTCCCGCCGCGTTGGCTGCGTTTTGCGGCCTTCCGGCCGATGGGGCGGCGCGCTGCGGCTCGTGCAGCCAGCAGGCGACCTGGGTCGGCCCGCTTTGCATCAGGTCGGGCCGGTCGACGCGGCAGCGCTCGAACACCTTGGGACAGCGCGGGTTGAAGGCGCATCCCTGCGGGATTGCGTTCAGCCGCGGCATGGCGCCGTCGATCTGGGCCAGGCGCGCGCGGTCCATGCCGACGGATGGGATCGAGCCCATCAGGCCGACCGTGTAGGGGTGCAGCGCATGCTTGATCACCTGGCGCACCGGGCCGATCTCGGCGATGCGTCCGGCATACATCACCGCCACGCGGTCGGCGGTCTCGGCGATCACGCCCATGTCGTGGGTGATCAGCATGACCGCCGTGCCGTGGTCGCGGCACAGGCGCTTCAAGAGCGCGATGATCTGCGCCTGGATCGAGACGTCCAAGGCCGTGGTCGGCTCGTCGGCGACGATCAGGCGCGGGTTGGCGCACAGCGCCAGCGCGATCACCACGCGCTGGCGCATGCCGCCCGAGAACTGGTGCGGATACTGGTCGATGCGCCGCTCGGGCGCGGGGATGCCGACCTCGGCCAGGAGCTCGATCGCGCGCTTGCGCGCCTCGGCCTGGTTCATCGGCAGGTGGGTGGTGATGGTCTCGATGAGCTGCTGGCCGACCGAGTAGAGCGGGTTCAGGCTGGTCAGCGGGTCCTGGAAGATGGCCCCGATCTGCTTGCCGCGCACGCGGCGCATCTTGTCGGGCGGCAGGTTGTCGATGCGCGACCCGTCGAGCGAGATGGTGCCGCCGGCGACCCGCCCGGGCGGCTCGAGGAGCCCGATGATCGAGGCCCCGGTCAGCGACTTGCCGGCGCCGGATTCGCCGACGACGCCCAGCACCTCGCCGGGGTCGATGTGGAACGAGACGTCGTCGATCGCGCGCAGCACGCCGCGCCGCGTCGGAAACTCGACGACCAGGTTGTCGACCTGCAGCAGCGGTCGGTTGGCGGGCGGCCTGTTGGTCAAGGAAGGGTCGCTCATCGCAGTTTCGGGTTCAGGGCGTCGCGCAGCCAGTCGCCCAGCAGGTTGACCGACAGCACCAGGATCACCAGCGCCACGCCGGGAAAGATCGCCATCCACCACTCGCCGGAAAACAGGAAGTTGTTGCCGACGCGGATCAGCGTGCCGAGCGAAGGCTGGGTTGGCGGCACCCCGACGCCGAGGAAGCTCAGCGTCGCCTCGGACAGCACCGCGACGGCAAGGCCGATGGTCGCGATCACCAGCACCGGGCCCAGCACGTTGGGCAGCACGTGGCGGATCATGATCAGCGCCGGGTGGATGCCGATCACCCGGGCGGCCATGACGTACTCCTTGGACTTCTCGACCATGGTCGTCGCGCGCACGGTGCGGGCGTACTGCACCCAGGTACTCAGGCCCAGCGAGGCGATCAGCACGTAGATCGACAGCCGGGTATGGGTCTCCGGCGGCAGGACGCCGCGGGCGATGCCGTCGATCAGGAGCGCGATCAGGATCGCCGGGAAGCTCAGCATGATGTCGGCGACGCGCATGATGGCGCTGTCCACCATGCCGCCGACATAGCCGCTGATCAGGCCCAGCGTCACGCCCAGCGTCGCGGCGAAGAGCACGGCGCAGACGCCCACGGTCAGCGACACGCGGGCGCCGAGCAGGATGGTCGAGAAGACGTCGCGGCCCTGGTCGTCGGTGCCGAGCAGGTAGGCCGCCTTGCCGTCCTGGGTCCAGGCCGGCGGCAGGAAGGCGTTGGACAGGTTGAGGTTCGAGACCTCGTAGGTGTTGTGCGGCACGATCCACGGCGCCAGGCCGGCGGCCAGGATGTAGACGATCGCGACGATGGCCGCGCCGACCGTCACCGGCGACTGGCGGAAGCTGTGGAACAGGTCGCTGTCGATGGCGCGGCGCACGCTGGCGGCGATGGCGGTCATGACGGGCGCCCCTTACACAGCGGATCCGCGGGCGGCGGCGCGGTCGGCGCGCAGCCGCGGGTCGACGACGTAGTAGAGCAGGTCGACCGCGAGGTTGATCAGCACGAACATCAGCGCGACCAGCAGCAGGTAGGCCGACATCACCGGAATGTCGGCGTACTGGATCGCCTGCAGGAACAAGAGGCCCATGCCCGGCCACTGGAATACGGTCTCGGTGATGATGGCGAACGCGATCAGCCCGCCGATCTGCAGGCCCATGATGGTGATGACCGGCACCATGGTGTTCTTCAGCGCATGGCCGAAATTGATCGCGCGCTCGGCGAGGCCGCGGGCGCGCGCGAACTTGATGTAGTCGGTGCGCAGCACCTCCAGCATCTCGGCGCGCACCAGGCGCATGATCAGCGTGGTCTGGAATAGCCCCAGCGTGATCGCCGGCAGGATCAACGACTTCAGGCCGCTGGCGGTCAGGAGCCCGGTGGTCCAGCCGCCGATATTTGTCACCTGGCCGCGTCCGAACGACGGCAGCCAGCCGAGATGGACCGAGAAGATCAGGATCAAGAGGATGCCGATCAGGAAGGTCGGCAGCGAGATGCCGATCAGCGAGAAGGTCAGGAACACGCGGCTCAAGGCGCCGTAGCGGTGGATGCCGGTGTAGACGCCCAGCGGCACGCCGACGAACAGAGAGATCAGCGCCGCGCCCGCGACCAGCTCCAGCGTCGCCGGCAGCCGCTCGGCCATGATCGACGTGACCTTGGTGCCCAGCCGGTAG
>JAEULC010000269.1 GCA_016792605.1 Rhodospirillales bacterium | reverse complement strand
GTGACCGACACCAACATGATGTTCATGATCCCGATGCCGCCGACCAGCAGGCTGACCGCGGCCACGGCGCCGAGCAGGCCGGTCATCATCGCGGTGGTGGCCGTGGTCGTCTCGATCAGCTGCTTGGTGTCGCGGACGGTGAAGTCGTCCTCCTTGCCGGGCGTGATGTTGCGCCGCTCGCGCAGCAGCCGCTCGATGTCGGCCTGGACCTTCGCCGTGTCGACATCGTCCCGCGCCGAGACGGAGACCCGGCTGATGTCGGTGTTGCCGGCGATCCGCCGCTGGTAGCCGCGCAGCGGCATCAGCACCGTGTCGTCCTGGTCCGTGCCGAAGCTGGACTGCCCCTTGGCGGCCAGCACGCCGACGATCTCGCACGACACATTGTTGACGCGGATGCTCTGTCCCAGCGGGTCGGCGCCGCCGAACAGCCGGTCGCGCACCGTCGCACCCAGGATGCACACGGTGCGGCCCGACCGTACCTCGCCGTCGAGGAAGACCCGCCCGTCCGCCAGCGTCCAGTCCTGGGCGACGAAGTAGTCGTTGTCGGTGCCGACCAGGCCGGTGGTCCGGCTTTCGCTGCCGTAGATCGCGGTCACCGACTTTTGGGCGACGGGGGCGATCGCGCGCACGCCGGCAAGCTGGCTGCGCATGGCCTCGATGTCGCGGCTGTTGAACGGCTTTGCGTCGGCGCTGGCGCGGCCCGGGCCGAACTGGCCGGGTGCCACGAACAGCAGGTTGCTGCCGAGCTTTGCCAGGTCGGACGCCACCTTCGCGGTGGTGCCGTTGCCGATCGTCACCATCGCGATGACCGACCCGACGCCGATGACGATGCCGAGCACGGTCAGGAAGGACCGCAGCGCATTGCGCCGGACCGCCTGCAGCGCCAGCCGGATCGTCTCGGTGAACATCAGGCGGCCTTGCTGTCCGGCGGCTCGCCGGCGATGCGGCCGTCGACGAACCTTATGGTGCGGTGGGCGTAGGCGGCCATGTCGGGCTCGTGCGTGATCATGACGATCGTGAGGCCCTGCTCGCGGTTGAAGCGGGTCAGCAGGTCCATGACCTCGCGGCTGGTCCGCGTGTCGAGGTTGCCGGTCGGCTCGTCGGCGAGCAGCAGGATCGGTTCGGTGACGATCGCCCGGGCGATGGCGACGCGCTGCTGCTGTCCGCCGGACAGCTCGCCGGGCGTGTGGTGCTCGCGGCCCTGGAGCCCGACCGCGGCGAGCGCGGCGCCGGCCAGGCGCCGGCGCTCGGCGGACGGCGTCCCGCGGTAGATCAGCGGCAGCTCGACATTCTCGATCGCGCTGGTGCGCGGCAACAGGTTGAAGCCCTGGAACACGA
This sequence comes from Rhodospirillales bacterium, assembly GCA_016792605.1. GTDB lineage: Bacteria > Pseudomonadota > Alphaproteobacteria > JAEULC01 > JAEULC01 > JAEULC01. Next base: position 5,252 of record JAEULC010000269.1, on the reverse strand, counting down.
AGCCGAGGAAGCCGCGGCGCAGCAGCGCGCGCCGCCGCCGGTCGAGCCGGCCGACGTCGTGGCCCATGAACAGGTGGTCGCCTGAGGTGGGCGTGTCCAGGCAGCCGACGATGTTCATCGCCGTCGACTTGCCCGACCCGGAGGGGCCCATGATGGCGAGGAACTCGCCCCTGCGGACGGCTAGGTCGACGCCGTCGAGCGCCCGCACCGCCGCGCTGCCGGCGCCGAAGACCTTGGCGACGTTGCGGAACTCGACCAGTGGGGTGGCATCGTCGGCGGTCATGCGCGGCGCCTCCGCTTCACTTCTTCGCGGCGACCGAGTCGACGATGACCGCCTGGCCGGGGCCGATTTCGCCGGCCAGGATCTGGGTCAGCTTTCCGTCCGTCGCGCCGATCGAGACCGGGATGGCGCGGGGCGTCGCGTTGTCCTCGACCCACACCTTGCGCCCCGGCCCGCTCGCCTCGCGCGGGCTCGGCGGCCGCAGGCGGGGCATGAACGAGGTGAACTGCTGCACCAGCGTGCGCGACCGCGCCGTCTCCGCCGGCGGCGCGAACCGGAGGGCGGCGTTCGGCACCAGGACCGCGTCGCGGACGTCCTGCACCGAAATCTCGGCCGTGGCCGTCATGCCCGGGCGCAGCAGCATCTCGGCATTGTCGACGGTGAGGATGCCCTTGTAGGTGACGACGCCCTGGACCGTTTCCGAGGCGAAGCGCAGCTCGCGGAGCTGCGCGGGGAACTTGCGGTCGGGGTAGGCGTCGACGGCGAAGCTGGCTGACTGGCCCTCGCGGACCTTGCCGACGTCGGCTTCGTCGATGTCGACCTGGGCCTCCATTTTCGTCAGGTCCTCGGCGATCGTGAACAGCACCGGCGCCTGCAGCGAAGAGGCGACGGTCTGCCCCGGGTCGACGCTGCGCTTCAGCACGACGCCGTCGATCGGCGAGTAGATCGACGCCTTCGCCAGGTTGGTCTCGTTGATCTTCATCTCCGCTTCCGCGGCGGCGACGTCGGCCTTGCTGCTGGCGAGCTGCGCCACCGCCCGGTTGTGCGCCGCCCGGGCCAGCTCGAACTCGCGAACCGAGATGATGCTGCCGGCGCTCAGCGCCTTCTTGCGCTCGAACTCGCGCGTCGTCTCCTCGATGGTCGCCTCGATCTCGGCGACCTTGGCGCGCGTCGCCGCCAGCTTGGCGCGCGAACTCTCGACCGTGGCCAGGAGCTTGTCGGTATCGAGCTGCGCCAGCACCTGGCCGCGGGCGACCTTGCTGTTGTGGTCGACGAACACGCGCCGGACGATGCCCGACAGTTCGCTCGAGATGTCCACCTTGGTGGTCGGCTGGATGCTGCCCGTCGCCGTCACGATGACGTGCAGATCGCCCTTGGTGACCGGCGCGGTGACGTACCGGATGCCGTTGCCGGCCGAGCGCGCGTTGAGCAGGAAAACGGCGCCGGCGGCGACGCCGGCCAGCACGGCCAGGAGGAGCACGCCCTTCCAGCGCGCAAACAGGCGCGCGCCGCCGGACGGACGGTTGCCGAGAATGTCGTCGATGTTGCCCGCAGGCGCTGGCCGCGATAGCTCTGTCACGCAGGCCTCCTGCGTTCCGATCCTGGGATCGCAGGCTACAGAGCCTGCCCGATCCAAGCCTTGATCCAGGTCAAGCGTAGCGTCTGCCCAGCGCCGTCCCGGGCGGCTGCGCTCAGCGCACGGCCGCGATCGGCGGCGGCGCTTCCTTCAGGGTCTCGCGCCAGGACTGAAGCTGCCGGCTGATCTCCAGCGCGCCTTCCAGCGCCCGGCGCGCATCGGTCGCCGTCACCAGCGGCTCGGCGCCGCTCTTGATGCAGGCAAGGAAGCTCTCGATCTCGCGCTTCAGGTTGTCGACCGGCTGGAAAAGCTGCTCTTCCTGCTTCAATTCGGGCAGCAGGCCGTCGGTGCCGCCGCTGACCCGGCGCATGACCGCCAGCTTGCTGGCGTGCAGGTCGAGCACGATATACGCGTCGGGCTGGAAGATGCGCATCGTGCGCTCGGTCTTCCAGCTCACCCGGCTGGCGGTGATCGTCGCCACGCAGCCGTCGGCAAAGCGGATGCGCGCATTGGCGATGTCCTCGGCGTCGCTCAGGACCGGCACGCCGATCGCGTCGATCTGCGCCACCGGCGATTTGACGATGTCCAGCACCAGGTCGATGTCGTGGATCATCAGGTCGAGCACGACGTTGATGTCGGTGCCGCGCTGCTTGAACGGCGAGATGCGCACGCTTTCGATGAAGCGCGGGCGGTGCAGCACCTTGGCAAGGCTCTGCACCGCGGGGTTGTAGCGCTCCAGATGGCCGACCTGGAACACGACGCCCTTACCCTTGGCGACGCGGATCAGCTCGTCGGCCTCCTCCAGCGTCGAGCTGATCGGCTTTTCCAGCAGCACGTGGATGCCGCGGCGCAGGAAGTCGCGCGCGATATCGAAATGCGCGTTGGTCGGCACGACGATGCTGACCGCGTCGACCTTGTCGAACAGCTCGGTGTAGTCGGTGCAGGGCGTGCTGCCGTACTGGCCGGCGCAAGCGGCCGCCTTGTCCCGGTCGATGTCGCAGACCGCGACCAGCTTTCCACTCTTGCTTTCCGCGTACTTGCTTGCGTGCAGCTTGCCGAAATATCCGGCGCCGACGACGCCGATCCTGTGCATCGGTATAAAGACCCCCTCGCGCCTCGATCCCGGACCTGCTCCTCGCAGGCCGGCCAAAGCCAATCCCCACCGCATCATCGGGCATGGCGGCGGTCCCGTCAAAACCGTTGCGGCGGCGCTCTCACCCCTGAGATCGCGCGAAGAATATACCATCAACTTCGCCCGGGCCAGGGGGCGGCAATGGGAGCGCCAGTGTTTATTGTGGAATTACAAGGCGCTGAAGACTAAGGTGCGCTCGATTTCGGGATCGATGCGGGCCGCAAAGGGGCTGGATTGAGCGACTCGACCTCGTTGCTGTCGCCGAAGAACCGGGCGCTGCTGGGCTGGCTGGTGCGTCGCTACAGCCGCGCGCAGCTCGGCCGGCTGCTGCTGGCCTTTGCCTGCATGGCGGTGACCGCGGCCACCGCGGCGGCCTTCGCTTGGCTGGCCAAGCCGGCGCTGGACGAGGTGTTCCAGAACCGCGACCCGACCATGCGCTACCTGGTCCCGCTCGGCGTGCTGCTGGTGGTGACGGTCAACGGCGCCGCGCTCTACGCCCAGAACATGCTGCTCCAGTCGGTCGGCCAGCGGATGACCGCCGCGATGCAGGTCGAGCTGTTCGGCCATTTCGTTCGCGCCGACCTGAAGCAGTCGACCGCGATCAACTCGGGCAAGCTGGTGTCGCGCTGCGTCTACGATTCGATGCAGCTCGAGGTCGCGGTCTCGCATGTGCTCGTCGCGCTGGTCCGCGACTCGCTGATGGTCACGCTCCTGACCACGGTCATGGTGCTGCGCGACTGGAAGCTGATGCTGCTGACCTTCCTGATCCTGCCGGCGATGGGCCTCGGGATGCGGCGGATCGGCAAGCGCGCCCGCGCCGCGTCGAAGGGCATGCTGCAGGAAACCGAGAAGATGATCGCGCGCTTCAGCGAGGCCTTCGCCGCGGCGCGGCTGGTCAAGGTCTACGACGCCGAGGAGCGCGAGGTGGCACGCGCTGGCCAGATCGCCGAGGCGCGGCGCAAGTGGACCATGCGCATGGCGCGCAACCGCTACCTGACCTCGCCGATGACCGAGTTCCTGACCGGCGTGGCGATGGCGCTGACGATCCTCTACGGCAGCTGGCGCATCGACCAGGGTGACATGACGCTGGGCTCGCTGGCCTCGTTCCTGGCGGCGCTGGTGCTGTGCTACCAGCCGCTGAAGCGCGTAGCCCAGCTCTCGGCCTCGTTCCAGGAGAGCCTGGCGGCGGCTGAGCGCATCCGCGAGGCGCTGGCGATCGTGCCGACCGTCGTCGACCGCCCCGGCGCGCGCGAACTTCGCCTCTCGGGCGGCGCCATCCGGTTCGAGGACGTGCGCTTCGCCTACGATCCCGAGCGCCCTGTCATGGACGGCTTCGGGCTCGACGTGCCGGCCGGCAAGGCGGTGGCGCTGGTCGGGCCGTCCGGCGCCGGCAAGTCGACGGTGCTGAACCTGATCGCGCGGCTCTACGACGTCGACGGCGGGCGGGTGCTGATCGACGGCCAGGACGTGCGCGACGTGACGCAGGAATCGCTCCGCGCCGCGATCGGCCTCGTCACCCAGGACACGATCCTGTTCGACGACACGGTGCGCGCCAACATCGCCTATGGCCGGCCGGACGCCACCGACGCGGAGGTCCGCGCTGCGGCCCAGGCCGCCGACGCCGCCCAGTTCATCGAGGCGCTGCCCGAGGGCTACGACGCCATCGTCGGCGAGCGCGGGGTGAAGCTGTCGGGCGGCCAGCGCCAGCGCATCGCGATCGCGCGCGCGGTCTTGAAGGACGCGCCGATCCTGCTGCTCGACGAGGCGACGTCGTCGCTCGACGGCGAATCGGAGCAGGCGGTGAAGCGTGCGCTGCAGCGGGCGATGCGCGGGCGCACGACGGTGATCGTCTCGCACCGCCTCAGTACCGTGAACGACGCCGACGAGATCCACGTCGTCGCCGGCGGCCGGATCGTCGAGTCGGGCAAGCACCACCAGCTCCTGGCGCGCGGCGGGCACTACGCGCGGCTCTATGCCCAGCAGGCGGCCGACCTGGACGAGGCGCCCGAGGCCGATCAACGGCCGGTTTCCGCGGCCTCGGGTTCCTAGGCCATGGTCGCCCGCGTTGCCGCCGACGAAGGCCGACACCCGGCCGCACCGCGCTGGCGCGGTGTGCTCGTCTTCGGCGCGGCTTTCGTCCTGTGCGCGCTGCCGTTCCTGGCCTGGCCCGACCTCGACCTGCGGGTCGCGCGCTTCCTGTGGCAGGCCCAGGGCGACCGCTTCCAGCCGCCGACCGGTTGGTTCTACCCGATCTATGTCGGGCTGAACCCGCTGGTCTACGCCCTCGCCGGCGCGACGGCGGCGGTGTTCGCGGCCAACGCGGCGCTGCGCCGGAACTGGCTCGGCGTCGACCGCCGCGTCGCGGCCTTCGTGCTGCTCTCGTTGGCCCTGGGCCCGGGCCTGGCGGTCGACGTGGGGCTCAAGGACTACTGGGGCCGGGCGCGGCCGCGCGACGTGGTCGAGTTCGGCGGCGCCAAGCAGTTCACGCCGCCGTTCCACATCGCCGACCAGTGCGACGACAACTGCTCCTTCGTCTCCGGCCA
>JAEULC010000241.1 GCA_016792605.1 Rhodospirillales bacterium | reverse complement strand
GTCGCGCGGCCGCAGCATCAGCCGATGGCGGCCCAGCGTCACCGGATTCGCGTACCGGTAGGTGGTGATGTGACGCAACAGGAACCGCATGGCACCGCCGATCCTCTTCTGGACCGGCGGAGCGGATGCGGCAAGCGAATTCTCGGCTGTCGGCGGCAGGTTCAAGGGACCTGTTAGCGCATGAAGACGCGCAGCCCGGCGACGTCGGCTGGCAGGGTGTAGCGCGCGCCCGTGTCCAGCGGCTCGATCAGCACCTGGTCGCCACCAGCAGCATTCGACCAGGACTGCGACGGGAACTGCACCATCGAAGCGGCAACCGCGCCCAGCGCGAAGGCGACGGCAATCGGCATCATTCGATCCATGGCACCCTCCATTGCGTTCGTGCAGGGAGAACGCCGCAATGATCACAGGGTTCCCGACGCAACGGCGCATCGCGGGGGCGAAAAAATGCGGCGCGTGCCGGGCCCATGAACTCCAGCACGCGCCTTACCCTCGACCCTGTCGGTCCTGACGGGGCCGCGAGCCGTCTTCAAACGGGGAGAAAGTTAAGACGTTCCGCCGGCGCGAAAGGCGCGCGCGCGATGATCGTCATTGGCGGCCGGAGTCCGCCGCAGGTCCAGCGTCGTGGCACTGTTGGGGGCGGCCTGGGCCTGGCGCGGCACCAGGCCGTCGTCGAGCCGGCAGGCTTCGGTGAAGGCGCCAAGCAGCGTGGAGACCAGTTCCGCGCGCGCCGCGGCGAAGATTCGGCCGACATCGGGACCGCCGCTGTCCGCGGCCGAGAACGGCACGTCGAGCGCGAGCGACGCCGCCCGGCCATCGGACTGCTCGAGCTGGAAGCGGAACCGGCAAGGAGCGTCGCTGGCGATCTCGGCCGCGACCAGATGCATCCGCGCCATGGCAACCTCCGAACTGGCTCCGTGCCGGCAATGCCGGACGGGCTCCTGTGGCGGCAACGCGGGGCGCGGGCAAAGGTTGCCGCCGGGGGCGCTATTCCTTCTTCAGCCGGCCGCCGAAGATGCAGTAGCCCTTCATGTCGAAGCGGGCGTCGTCGGCCGAGGCCTGGCCCTTCACGTTCATGATGCTCGCCTGCAGGTCGACCTGGCCGCCGAACGAGCCGTCGGCCGCGAGCGGGAACTCGAAGCTGCGCACCACCCGCCCGGTCTGCTGCCACTCGCCCCAGATCTTGCCGTTCTCGACATAGGCCGTGATGCGCAGCGTATAGCCCGGGCATTTCGAGCTGCCCGTCACGTTCTCGCCCACGCCGTACCAGGTGAACTTGGCCGGCTCGGCCAGGGCCGCCCCGGCCCCCGCTACCATCCCCACCAGCGTCAGTGCCACGATCCGATGCAACGCCATTGCTCCTCCGAAGCGTCCGCGGTCCCCGGGCGCCTAGTCTACGAGTTGCGGCTTCTCCGACAAGTGCCCTGATTTCGACAGGTTGTCGTCGGTCACGTCGAGCACCCATTCCAGGCCTTCGGGCGCGAAGTCGATCGACACCGTGCCGTCCATGGCGCTGGCGACCATCCAGTCGACGAGCTGGTAGCCGAAGCCCCGGGTCTTCGGCGGCTCCACCCGTGGACCGCCGCGCTCGCGCCAGGTAATGCGCAGGCGGCGCCCCTCCGGGTCGTGCTCCCAGCGCACCGTGACCCTGCCCTCGGGCACCGACAGCGCGCCGTACTTCGTGGCGTTGGTCGCCATCTCGTGCAGCGCCAGCCCCAGGGGCTGCGCGGCCTCGGGCTTCAGGCGCAGGTGCGGGCCAGCGACGTCCAGCCGCTCGTCGCCCGGCTCCAGGAACGACGAGAGCTGCGTGCGCACCAGCGCCTTCAGCGACACGCCGGTCCAGCCCTCCTTGACCAGCAGGTCGTGCGAATGCGCCAGCCCCTGCAGCCGGCCCGAGAATCGGCGCTCGAAATCCTCGATGCTCTCGCTCTTGATCGCCGTCTGCCGCGCCATCGCCTGGACGATGGCGAGCAGGTTCTTGGTGCGGTGCGACAGCTCGCGCAGGATGAAGCGCACGTGCTCCTCCCGGCGCTTCTGCTCGCGGATGTCCCGCACCACCGCCACCAAGCCGACCAGCGGCCCGTCCTCGCCCTGGCGGATCGGGGCGATGTTGACCGCGACATCGAGCGCGTGCCCGTCGCGGTGGCGGCGGACGGCGTCGCAGGCGAGGCTCTCGCCGTCGCGCAGCCGGCGGTAATTGCCCTCGAACTCCGCCGCCGCCTCGGGCGGGTAGAGGATGCGCGCGGACTGGCCGATCGCGTCGGCGGCGGCGTAGCCGAACAGGCGCTCGGCCGCCGGGTTCCAGGTCAGGATCACGCCGTCGGTCGACAGGCACATGATCGCGTCGCCCGAGGCCATCACCATCGCCGCGAGCTGGGCGTTGGCGCGCTGGTTGCGGCGCCGCTGCGCCACCTCCTCGATCATCATCCCGACCCCGATGATCGACCGGTCGTCGCCGATCAGCGGGTAGAAATGGCCCAGCCAGTCATGGGTGAACTCGCCGGAAGCCAGGATCTGCCCGGTCAGCTCCACGTCGCGGGTCTCGCGGCCGGACTTCAGCACCTCGCGGAAGATCGGCTCGGCCTGCTGGCGCAGCCCGGGCACCACGTCCCAGATTAGCCGCCCGACCGGCTCGTCGCCCGGCTGCCCGGCGATCCGGGCGAAGCGGCGGTTGACGCGGCTGATCCGGAGCGCGGTATCCATCACCACGATGCCGATCGGGGCGGTTTCGTAGACCGCTTCCAGTTCGTGCAGCCGGCTGCGCAGCCGCGCGTCGCTGTCGCGCAACGCCTCGTCGCGGCGCTGCAGGCTGACCGACGCCTCGACCAGCGCCTGCCCCACCTCGTTGGCCTCGCGCAGGTAGCTGCGCGCCGCGGCGAAGCGCTGGCCGGACGCCAGGGACGGGCCGGCCTCGGCGAGCCAGCGGATCGGCCGGGCGATCGTCGCGCCCACGATGCTGGCCAGCACGGCGGAAAACGCGATCGACACCGCGCCAAAGGCCGCCAGCAGCCACCAGCCCCGCGCCAACGGCGCCTGGATCGCCGCCACGGGGGTCCAGGCCGCCACGGTCCACCCGCCCGCCGAGGGACGCGCGAAGGCCAGGAGCTGCGCCTGGCCCTGGGCGTCGGCAATCGTCCGCACGCCCTCGGTCACGCCGGGGCCGCGGATCGACGCCAGCCCGAACGGCGATGCCGCCGGCACGCCCGGGGCGTCGCTCGCCGCCAGGGCGGCGCCGCCGCGGTCCAGGATCGCCGCCTTCCATCCGCGCGGCAGGGCCGGGCCCGCCAGGATCGCCGTCAGCCGCGCCGGATCGAGCAAGAGCTGGATCAGCCCGGCCACCTCCCCCCGCTCCAGCACCGGGCCAGTCACGGCATAGGCCGGCTCGCCGGCGACGGCGTCCTGGACCAGCCCGGTCACCTGGGCGCGGCGGGAATCCAGCACCAGGCGGTCGACATCGCTCAGCGGTTGCGCGGGCAGCGCGGCCGCCCAGGGCTCGCGCGTGTTAACGAGCTGCCGCCCGTCGCGGTCGCGCAGCACGACCTGGACGTCGCGGCGCCCCAGTGCCAGCACTGCCATCTCGTAAAAGCCGCTGAGCTCGCCGCTCGCCAGCAGCGGCGAGCGCGACAGCACGTCCAGCATGGCGAACTGGGCCGCCAGGTCCTTGTCGACCTCGGCCGCCAGGGCGCGGGCCACCGATCGCGCCAGATTCTCGGCGTCGCGCCGCTCGGCCTCGGCGTACCGCGACAGGGCGACGGCGCAGAACCCCAGCACCGGCAGGCCGATCACCAGGGCGAACATCACCAGCACCGCGCTGATCGACAACCCGCGCGCCCGCGTCTTCCGGTCGGCCGACTTGATGGTCGCGAGCGTGTCGATGACCGTACCCTCCCTGGCCCGGCCGCCATGCCTCACCCTTTGGGATCAACAGGCTACATCATGGGTTGCCGGGGGGAAACCGGGCGCAACGGACGCGGGGCGGCGCTGACGCCGACTGCCGGCGGCGACCGAAAGCGCCGCTTGCGTCACCTTAAGAAATAAGAGATAATTATCATAATAGATTTCATATTTGTGTAACTTATGGACAAGGCATCGATGGCGACCCTCCGTGACGAACTGCTCGAGATCTTCGGTGGGCGGGCCACCCGCCGCTACGGCTTGGCGCGCATCAACCAGCTCCAGCATGCGCTGCAATGCGCCGCCGCCGCGGAGGCCGCGAGCGCGGAGCCGAGCCTGATCACGGCCGCGCTGCTGCATGACGTCGGGCACATGATCCACGCCCTGGGCGAGGATCCGGCTTCGCATGGCATCGACGACCGCCACGAGGAACAGGGCGCAAGATGGCTGGCCGAGCGCTTCCCGGCATCGGTCAGCGAGCCTGTCCGCCTGCACGTGCCGGCAAAGCGCTACCTGTGCGCCGCCGAGCCCGGGTATTTCGCCACCCTGTCGAGCGATTCCATGCAGAGCCTGACGCTGCAGGGCGGCCCGATGTCCCCCGAGGAGATGGCCGCGTTCGAGCGCCTGCCGTGGTTCACGGAGGCGACGAAGCTCCGGCGCTTCGACGAGGCGGCGAAGGACCCCCACGCCCGCACCGAGAGCTTCGAGTACTACCTGAAATACGCCGAGGCCTGCGGGCGCCACCTGGCGCATTGATCGGGGCGCTACGCGGCCACCCCCGTCTTGGCCGCGAGCGCGACAAAGGCCGCGACCGCCGGCAGGTCAATCGATTCGTTCAACGACACGGCGTAGATCCCCGCCCGCACCGCGATGCCGGTGATCGGCACGATGCGCAGCCGCAGGTCGCTGCCCGCCTCGTCGTGCAGCACCGCGCCGAGCCCGATGCCCTGCGCCACCGCCTCCTTCAGCGCCTCCCGGCTGGCCACGCGCAGCCGCACCGGCGGGGCCAGGCCCCGTTCGGCCAGCACGCGGTCGAGAAGCTGCTGGGTCATCGAGCCGGGTTCGCGGACGACCAGCGGCTCGCCGGCCAGCTCCGCGAGCGAGATAGCGTCGGCGCGGGCAAGCCGGTGCCGGCGCGGCAGGCAGGCGACCAGGTGCTGCTCGGCGATCAGCGTGTTGGTCAGCGCCGGGCGCGGCTCGGTGAGGGTCATGATCCCGACATCGATCCGGCAGTTCTGGATGTCGGCGAGCAGCGACTCGGTATTGCCGAGCGCGGTCGCGACCTCGATCCCGGGATGGGCGCGAAGGAAAACCGCGATCAGGCCCAGCGCCGCGGCCGGGCTGGAGAACCCGATCGTCAGCCGCCCGCGCTGCAGGTCGCGCAGGTCGCGCACCGAGCTCTCGAACTCGTCCACCCGGCTCAGGATCAGTCGCGCGCGCACGAAGAGATCACGCCCGGCATCGGTCAACGACACGGGCTGGCGCCGCTGCAACAGCCGCACTCCACAGGCCTGCTCCAGGTTGACCACCTGGAAGGACACGTTCGGCTGGCTCATGCCCAGGGTTTCAGCGGCGCGCGAGAACGAGCCGCTGTCGACGACGGCGGCGAACACCCTAAGCGCCGTCAGGCTCAGCCCGCCCTGCCGCTTCTTCGCTTCCTTGGCCACGCGCCCGGCACTCCGGTTGCCATCCTATAAATTCTGCTTATAGCCTGCCGCCCGCGCCATGTCGCGTCTCAGCCGCTAGGGGACGCGGACCGTCGCCAGCAGGCTTCATCGGCGGCGCTATAGTGGCATCAGCCGCCGACACCCGCCGGAGCCCCCATGCCCGAAGCCCCTTCGTCCGCCCCCGACCGCCGCCAGGCCCAGGAAGACCGCGACTACACCCTGTCCGGCGCATCGCGGCGGAGCCTGGGCGCCGGCGTCATGGACCATGCCGCGCCCCAGATCGACATGCGGGCGCTGCGGCTCTACCGACTGGGCCGGGTGCAGCAGGAACTGCGCCGGCACGACGTCGACGCCATCCTGCTCGTCGACCCCGTCCTGATCCGCTACGCCACCGGCATCCGCAACATGCAGCCCTGGGCGATGCACAGCGCGATCCGCACGGCCTTCATCCCCGCCGAGGGCAAGGCGATCGCGTTCGAATACGGCGGCTCGGAACATCTGGCGGCTGGGCTGGAAACCGTCGCCGAGGCGCGCACCGCGATCTACCGCTTCGCCCGCGGCGATTTCGGCGCCAACGCGGCGCAGCAGGAGATGACCCGGCGCTGGGCGCAGACGATGCGCGACCTGCTGCCCAAGCGCCATGGCGGCAGGCCGCGCCTGGCGATCGACCGGCATCTCGACTACTTCGCCGGCCTGGCGCTGGCCGACGCCGGCGTCGAGGTGGTCAGCGGCGCGCGCATGATGAGCCACGCGCAGTCGGTGAAGTCGGCCGAGGAGATCGCCTGCATTTCCGCCGCCATGGCGGTGGCGGACGCCGCGCTCTTCCGCATGCGAACCGCCATCGAGCCGGGCCGGACCGAGATCGACCTGTGGGCGATCCTGGAGCAGACCAATGTCGAGATGGGCGGCGAGTACATGGACACGCGGCTCCTGTCCTCGGGCGCGCGCACCAATCCCTGGTACCAGGAGGCAACCGAGCGCCGGGTGCGGCCGGGCGAGATGATCTCGATCGACACCGACATGATCGGCCCGTTCGGCTACGACGCCGACATCAGCCGCAGCTTCCTGTGCCCACCCAACCGCGCGACCGGCGAGCAGCGCCGCCTCTACCGCATGGCCTGGGACCAGCTCCACCACAACCTCGACCTGGTGAAGCCGGGCGCATCGTTCCGGGCGATGTCCGACAACGCCTTCCCCGTGCCCGAGGAGTTCCGCGCCAACACCATCTCGATGACCTGGCACGGCGTCGGCCTCTACGGCCAATGGCCGACCATCGTCGCCCGCGGCCATTTCGCGACCGGCGCCGAGGACGGCGAGGTGGTGCCGGGCATGGTGCTGTGCTGCGAGAGCTATATCGGCCGCGCCGGCGGGCTGGAGGGCGTGAAGCTGGAGCAGCAGGTTCTGGTGACAGACACGGGCTACGAGTTGCTCTCGACCTTCCCGTTCGAGGACACGCTGCTGGGTCGGGAGATCTGAGCGCCTCAACCCTCGGTTTCACGAAGAGCGTCAATTTCTCCTGTGACGCAGCGCACTGCGGTTAACGCCGGTGTGTCCTAGCATCGCACCATTCGCTGGATTGTCCTCGCGTCTGCCCTACGGGAGGTTTCCATGATCACGAATTTCATCAAGCTTACCTGTTCCACCCTGGCGTTCGGCATGGCCTCCGCCGCGATCGCCGTGACCATCGCCGTCGCCGGCCTGTGGCTGGTCGACGCTGCCGGCGGCAAGCAGGGCCACGACGCCCCGCAAGTCGCCGAGATTCGCACCGGCGCGGTCCGCTAGCGCCGCCTCACCGCTTCGCCACGCAGTCGATCTCGATCAAGGCGTCGCGCACCAGGTCGGTCACGCCGACACAGGTGCGCGCCGGCCTTGCGGCGCCGGCGAAGTGCCGGGCGTAGACCGCGTTCATCGCCGCGTAGTCGCGCTTGAACTGGGTCAGGAAGACCCGGACGCTGGCGATGTTTTCCATCGTGAGGCCGAGCGCACCCAGCACGCGCCTCATGTTGGCGAGCGTGCGCTCGGTCTGTGCCTCGATCCCCTCGGGCAGCGGCGCGTCGGGATTGTCGAGGTCGCGGCCGAACTGGCCGGTCAGGAAGACGAAACCATCGGCCTCGGCGGCGTGGCTGCTGGGCGAGACGGATTTCGGCAACCCGTCGATCAGGTGATACTTCGGCGGCATGGCGGTCTCCAGGCTGGATGCGACGAGACCGCATCCTAGGGCCTGGAAACCACGGCGTCGCGGGCTACGCCGGCCGCTGGGGGATCATGTCCTTGGGATCGATGCCGGCGACGACGACCGGCTTCTTCATCGCGTCGCGGCGGAAGGGCTCGCCGAGCTCCTGGTTCAGGATCACCTCGATGAAGGTCTTCACGCCCTTCTTCTGCGCCTCGCAGGATTCCTTCAGCGCCGCCGTGAGCTGGGCTTGGGTCGTGACGACGACGCCCTTGAGGCTGCAGCCCTCGGCCATCTTCGCATAGCTGAGGTCGCGGCTGAGCTCGGTGCCGACGAAGTTGTCCGCGTACCACAGGATCGAGTTGCGCTTCTCCGCGCCCCACTGGTAGTTGCGGAAGATCACCATCGTGATGCCAGGCCATTCCGGGCGGCTGATCGAGGTCATCTCGCTGGCCGAGATGCCGAACGCGCCGTCGCCCGAGAAGCCCACGACCGGCACGTCGGGGCAGCCGATCTTGGCGCCGATGATCGACGGCAGCCCGTAGCCGCAGGGCCCGAACAGGCCCGGCGCCAGGTATTTCCGGCCCTGCTCGAAGGTCGGATAGGCGTTGCCGATGGCGCAGTTGTTGCCGATGTCCGAAGAGATGATCGCGTTCGACGGCAGCCCGGCCTGGATCGCCCGCCAGGCCTGGCGCGGCGACATGCGGTCGGCGTCGCGCTTGCGGGCGTCGGCGTTCCAGGTCGTGCCCGGATCGTCGTCCTCGTGGTCCATGCTCGACAGCGCCTGCAGCCAGGCCGACTTGGTCTGGTGGATCGTCGCCATGCGCGCCTCGCGGCCCTGGTTGCCGGCGGTCGGCGACAACTGCTCCAGGATCTGCTGCGCGACGAGCTTGGCGTCGCCGCAGATGCCGATCGTCACCGGCTTGGTGAGGCCGATGCGGTCGGCATTGATGTCGACCTGGATGATCTTGGCGTCCTTGGGCCAGTAGTCGATGCCGTAGCCCGGCAGGGTCGAGAACGGGTTCAGGCGCGTGCCCAGCGCCAGCACCACGTCAGCCTTGGCGATGAGCTGCATCGCCGCCTTCGAGCCGTTGTAGCCGAGCGGCCCCACGGCGAGCGGGTGGCTGCCGGGGAAGCTGTCATTGTGCTGGTAGCCGCTGCAGACCGGCGCGCCGAGCTTCTCGGCAAGCTTCACCGTGTCCGGGATCGCGCCGCCGATGACGACGCCGGCGCCCGAGAGGATCACTGGGAACGAGGCCTGCGACAGCAGCTTCGCGGCGGCCGCGATCGCCTCCTTGCCGCCCGAGGGGCGCTCGAACTCGACCACCGCCGGCAGGCTGATGTCGATCACCTGGGTCCAGTAGTCGCGCGGCACGTTGATCTGCGCCGGCGCCGACAGGCGCTTGGCCTTGAGGATGACGCGGTTCAGCACCTCGGCGATGCGCGAGGGGTCGCGCACCTCCTCCTGGTAGCAGACCATGTCGCGGAACAGCGCCATCTGCTCGACTTCCTGGAAGCCGCCCTGGCCGATGGTCTTGTTGGCGGCCTGCGGCGTCACCAGAAGCATCGGCGTGTGGTTCCAGTAGGCGGTCTTGACCGCGGTCACGAAGCCGGTGACGCCCGGGCCGTTCTGGGCGATCGCCATGGCGATCTTGCCGGTGGCGCGGGTATAGCCGTCGCAGATCAGCCCGCCATTGGTTTCCTGCGCCACGTCCCAGAAGGTGATGCCGGCCTTGCCGAACAGGTCCGAGATCGGCATGAAGGCCGAGCCGATGATGCCGAAGGCATGCTCGATGCCATGGCGCTGCAGCACCTTCACGAAGGCTTCCTCGGTCGTCATCTTCATCGCGGATTCCCCACTATCGCTTTCGTCGCTCTTGCGCCGGCAAGGCGCCGCCGCCGGGCGCGGATACTAGCCGCGGGACCCGACAAAACGAACAGAAATGTCTCACTATTGACCAGGGGAACGCAAGCGGCTCCCGGCCCGTCGCCCCCGGGGGAAGCTAGGCCGACTTCAAGGCCCCGGCCTCGGCATTGGCGGCCCAGCGCTGGCGCACGTCGGCGCCGTGGTAGTCCTGCTCGGGCGCCATGCGCGGCCATTCCGGCACGGTCAGCCAGAGCCGCAACAGGTGGCGCCGACGCGGCTTCTCGGGATGGTCCTCGAACGCCGCCCGGCCGTGGAAGACCGTGCGGTTGTTGAGGAACTGCATGTCGCCCGGCTCGAGCAGCATGTGGGTCATCATGTCGGGATGGTTGGCGAAGGCGATGAAGGCCTGCATCGCCGCCTCTTCGAGCGGGGTTAGCCGCACATTGCCGGCCAGGAGGGTGCGCCGGACATAGCCCTCGACGAAGAACCCGTTCAGCCACCCCTCGGTATACCGATACACGGGCACGCGGTAGGGGGACACGAGGTCGATGCCGCCCGCCGCCGCGTCGGTATCGGTGCCGCGCACATGGAAGCCCTGGTACAGCACTTCCAGCAGCTTGGGCGCGTGGTCGAGCATCAGGTTGTGGACGGCATGGGCGCTCGTCAGGCAGGACGCGCCGCCGGACTTGGCCGTGGTGATGCTGAGCATCGAGACGATGTCGGACGAGTCGGTATGCACGGTCTGCGGGCCGCCGGAGTTGTAGCCGCGGCGGCGAAAGATGTCGGGCTGCTCGTCAGTCAGGTCGATGATGCTGCCGAGCGTGTCGCCCAGGTGGCTCTGCGCCTGGGGCACGCCGAAATGCGCGCCGACGCCCCAGTAGATCCGCTTCAGGTCGTCCAGCCCGTACTTGGCGGCTGGGAGGCCGCGCATGACGATGAAGCCCCGGCCCGTCGCGATCTCCGTCTTGATGCCCTGGAGCCAGTTGCCCAGCGTCTCCAGCGGGAAATCCGCCGCGGTCACGCCGGACCACGGAACGCCGCGCGCCTTCACCCGATCCAGGCAGGCGTCGATTTCCGCCAGGCTGCGCTCGGGCCAATGGAAGACCCAGTCGGTCATGGTCGATAGTTCCTTGGCGGTCCACACCGACCGGCCGGCCGGCCGAAAGTAGTCCCGCATCGCCCTTCTCCTTTACCGCGCAACGCCAACAGCTTGCGCGACATGCCGGGCTGGCGCAACCAACCCTGGCGAGAATGTCCCGCCAGGCAAAAACGTGTGGCCGTTTATCGACTGGTCAGGAATATGTTCTACTTGAAGACGGGAAAGGTGACGCTTGGACGATCACGCAACGCATGTCGGCTCGGCCGCGCTCAGCGACACGGTCCCCGGCTTCGTCGACGAGAGGATCGGCATGGTCTTCGCGCATTGGCTGGCTGCCCGCGCAGGACAGCTGGTGCCGCGCCGCGACCAGATTTCGCCGGCCGCGATCCCTGCGTGCCTTCCCTATGTGTGGATCTATCGCTGGCTGCCGGAGCGGAGAAGCTTCCGGAACGTGCTGGCGGGGGAGGAAATCAACCTCGCCTGGTCGTTCTCCATCCGCGGCAAGTCGATGGAGGAGTTGTTCGGCAGCGACTGCGACAAGCTGCGCCAACGCTGGATCGACCTTATCGAGCGCCCGGCGATCGCCTATGGCCGGCTCACGAGCGAGCTGACCCAGGGCCGCTACAAGCGGGCGGAGCGCCTGAACCTCCCGCTGCATGACAACGACGGCAATCCCTACGGAATTCTTGGGATCACGATCTACGACTTCGACCGGCTGCACGCCACGGCAACGCAGATCCCGCCGCCGCTGGAGGTCGTCATCGTGCCCTGCTCTGCTTTGCCGGGTGCACCGGCGGGGTGACGCCTTTGCATCGGAGCGTCGACAGCATCAAGCTGCTGTCGATCCCCCTGCGCATTCAGCCCGCCGACCAAATGCGCGATGGTGAACGGTTGGGGATCCTTGGCGCACGGGGCCGGGCCCATCGCACTACAAGAGGCATACCTCGATGGCTACTCTCCTCGGCATTCTCGGCGCTCCCACGCGCGAAAAGAGCATAGCCTATTCGCTGCTTGGACGCGCCTTGCGCGCCGCGGAGCGTCTCGGCGTCGGAACGGATATCGAGATCCTCGAGAGCGACTTCAATGCCCATGCGGTAGGGGAGCGAATGGTAAAGGCGAACGGCCTGATCATCGCGACGCCGGTGCATTGGTTCAACGTCTCGACATTGATCAAGCGGTTCCTCGACGAGGTGTTCTGGGAGCTCGACGGCGAGCCCTACCCGCTGGAAGGAAAGCCGCTGGGCATCATCGCCACGTGCAACGAGGACGGCGCGAACCAGGCGATCGCCAGCATCGCCATGCCCGCCAATCACGTCGGGCTTTACGTGCCGCCGTTCGGCACGCTGATCCACAACATCGCCATGCCAGGGCACGGTGAGGACGGATGGCAGGACGATCCCGAATTTATCGGGCGGGTCATCGCGACACACGCCAGGCAGAAGCGCATCCGCGTGGCCTAGGGCCGCGCCTGCCGGGCTCCGATCGCCGTGCTCCGCAGGGCGATCCGCGCCGAAGGATCACCACAGGTCCTGGAAGATCAGCCAGGTCTGGAAGACGAGCAATACGATGATCATGCCGTATCCGGCGATGGATTCGATGCGCTCCTGCCGGACGAGCGTCATGTCGATCAATCGCGTGTTGGCAATCTCATAGTGATCCAGCGCGAACTGGACCTTGGGCCCCAGCACGTCCACTTGGTCGTAAAGGAAGACGGCGGCGGCGAGCTCGGCAAACAGCCGCTTCGACGGCTCGGCGAGCGCGGGGTCGACCTGCTCGAGACTTGCCTTGAGCCGCAGCCAGGCGATCTTCATGCGCGTCACGGTCACCGTCATCTCGTTGATGTGCGGCTGCTTCTTCCGGTCCCGTGGCGTCAACGCGTGGGTGAAGGTGGCGTCGGCCTCGATCGAGGGCCACATCGATCGCATGGCCGCGTTGAGCGCGAGCGTCTCCCGTTGCGCGAGGCTGAACCGGAGGATCGCGTCGAGCGCAAGGCGGACGTCGCCCTCGTTCGCATAGACCACCGTCCGGTTCCTGCCCCACGCCACGCGCAACGTGCGGACGTCCGCCCGCGCATTCGCCTCTTTCCTTTCCGTGCCGGCGCCGCGCACCCATTCGTCGACGTCGCGTTCGATTGTCGCCGGCGTGTTTGCGCCCGGCGGCATCCAGATGACGATCAGCGCGCCGGCGGTCTGCGGACTGACCTCCGCAAGCGCGTCCGACGTCGCCAAGGGGGTCAGCACCGCCGTGACGCTGCGAGGCTCCGAGATCGTGATGGCGTCGCCTCCATCCGGCGCGATTCTTGCGCCTTCCGCAAACTCGACCCGCCACGCTTGAGGCGCAATTGCTGCCTCTGCTTCGAGCATGATCATTGCCCCTTGTTCGATCGACTATGCCGATGAAGACCGCGCCGCGACGATGGCCGGCGCCCGCGCGTCCGCCGGCTCGGCGCCGGCCACCCCGGCCGAGGCGAGGCCCCGTTCATGCGGTCGCGCCGCCGCCGCGGGCGCGTTCGAGAGACCGAGCGATCCTCGCTGCGCCGCGCGCTCGTAGACGCAGTAGAGCAGGCTCTCCGAATCTTCGTACCACTGGCCGGATCCGGCCATGTCCTTGGTCTTCTCCCACGCGGCCCCTAGGCGGTTGGGCTGGAACAGCGCGTGCACGAACCCTGCCTTGTAGAACCTTTCGGCCCAGTCCCAGCGCGAGCATAGCACCTCGACGCCCTCGAGCAGCTTGAAGCGCTCGATCATCTCGATCGTAAGGTCCGTCGTCACCGACCCCAGAACGACACCATGCTTCGTCACCCGATGAAGTTCCGCGATCGCACCTTCGGCGCTCTGCGGCGCGGTACGATAAAGTCCCGTCTCGATGACCGCATCGAATTCCTCGCCCTCGAATGGCAGGCGGGCGTAGTCGGCCCAGAAATTGTGCTTCTTGAGCGCCGCCGGGGTCGCCTGGCTTGCCTCGCGGCTGGACTCGACGCCTCTGGCATCGAAGCCGCGTGCCCTGAGCGTCGCAACCATGTGCCCGGCGCCGGAGCCGACATGCAGGATCCTGGCGCCCGGCGTAAGCCCCCAGGCCGCCTCCAGTAGGTCCGCGATGCACTGTACGGACATCAGGTCTTCCACATGCTCGAGCGCCTCGTTGAGCGCATCGGCGGACGATCCCGCCCCCTTGGTCTCCCCCGATCCTGCCCGTCGTTGCTCCAGGACATCGGCGAGGATGATGTCGCCGGCCACCTCGGCGGAGTCCATCACCCCATTGAGCGTCGCGTCGAACAGGTAATCTCCGACCAGGACAAAGCGAGGCGTGTGCACCGGATCGGGACGATGGTTGACCGAGCGCGGTCGCACCGGCAGGCCGCCGGGAATCGCGCTGACCGATCCCACCCAGCGATTGATGCGTCGGTCCAGCAGCAGCTCCTTGCCGTGCGCGAGTTCCGGCGGCAGGGCCTCCAGACACCGCTGCTCGATGAGTTCATCGGAATCGTTCGTGAGCTCCAGCGCCGGGTTTCCGGCAATGAGAAAGGCCAGCAGCCCATACGCGCCGTAGTCGTAGCGCGTGCCTTCGTCATAGACGCAGCACCCGTCGAACGCGTCGAGCATCCACCAGTCCGTCGAGATCTTGTCGCGCCAGAAGGGGCGGCGGAACAGGAAGGTCGCGCGAATATAGTGACCGGGGCGGTCGAAGTAGCCCGCGTGCTTGTCCATCGCGAGCTCGAGAGACTCCGACCGCCAGTGGATCGTCGAAAGCGCCCTGAGCGGCAGGGCTGCGACCACGTAGTCGGCGATCACCCTCTCCTCGACGCCGTTGACCTGCATTTCAAGCCTGAACGTGCCGTCGTCGAGTGGCTCGACCGCCGTCACATTCGAGTTCAATCGGATCTGGGCGTCGAGGTCCTCGGCGAGGCGGGTCACGATCTGTTCGTTGCCGCCCAGGACGGAGCAGAGATTGATGTAACCCTCAACGTCCATCAGGACGTTCTTGAGAAAGGTGAGCCCGTTTGTCTGGTGCGGGTCGGCGGCAACGTCGCTGTGCGCCATCGCCCGGATGTAGCGACGCGCGACGTCGTCGGTGAATTCCCGCTCCAGCAGGTCGCTGCCGCGCACCGCCGACCATGGATGCGCGTTGTCTTCCTCCGCCACCGCCAGGTAATACGACTCCGGATTGAGCAGGTCGGCGCAGCGCTTGCGGAACGCGAGCGCTTCGTCCCGGGCCTGCTCCCCGAAGAGTCTCGCCAGATCGTTGGTTTCGAGAACGATCTTGCCATCGATCACGCAAGGGCCGCCCCGGATGTACTTGATCTCGAGGCCCAGCTCCTTGACGATCAGCTCGTGCAGCGGATCGGGACCCAAATGGGAATAGTCGTAGATTTCCGCGACCCCGGCCTCGTACGGCCCTACGCCTGCGAACTGGCCGGTCTTGATCTCTCCCCCGAGACGGGCGCTCGCCTCGTACACCGTGATCTGGCAACTCAGCCCGGCTTTGGCGGCCAGGTGCCAGGCAGTGAACAGCCCTCCGGGCCCGCCGCCGATGATCGCGACCCTGAACGGCGCTGATCCGACCGCATCCTTTCCGGCGTCCGTCTCGTCGGTCTCGCTGTTCATCGCCGCGCCTACCCCTCCCGCCGATGGCCGCCCGCCTACGGATTGACGCCTTGCGCCGGCGCGACCGTCCATTCGACGAACTGAGCCGGCTGACCGCTGTTGTTCGACAGGACAATCTGTTCTTCGGCGCTCCCCGACGCCCACTCGAGCATCTCGTGGGCCGCCAGCGCTTTCGGCGCGCCGCCGGTGCCTCTGGCAACGTTGAGCTGCCCGCTCCCGACCATCCGCAGCGTGGGATAGCGATCCGTCGCGGCGATCCGGGCGCCGGGCGGCAGCGTGACATTGCGGATCGCGACCGTCATCGCCCCTGCGTCGAGGATCTCCTTCTCCACGTCGCGGAACTGCGCGGAACGGACCTGCACCGCTTTGGCCATGCCGTTCACCTTGAGGTAGAGGTCGATGTCGTCCTCCATACCTTCCTTCCACGGGCCGCCAACCGCCAGCCCGGCGAATACATACGGCTGGGCTCCCCGGTTCTCGGTACGCGACTCAGGAAGGATCGCATAGTTGCAGACCTCGACATCGCCGGCCTCCGAGACGCGCTCGGAACCCGCGGCCTGGAACCCTCCCGCGCTGACGGGACGGCACATGGGCGTAGGCGTTCCGGTCACGACGGCTGCGCCGCCAAGGGCCATCTCGAACCATGCCCATTTTGCTCCGCTGGCTGGTTCCACGACGGTCTTGCCTGCAGGCAGCGAATACCAAACCGCCCAAATCTCGCTCCCCGGAGACATGCCCTTGGTCGAGATCGTGGCGGACCCGATAATCGAAACGACGATTCCAGGTCCGGACTCGGGGGCCTGGGCCAACGACGCCGGCGCAAGGGCTGCCATCGCGCCGGCCGCAATCGCAACGGCGGCCGCCGTAGCCAAGAGACGATGCCTCATCGAAGTCTCCTCCGTCTGCCTGGGATGCGCGCCGAGGCGCAGCGTTCGCAAAGGCGAGCGCAATACATGTCCAAAATACAATGCACGTGACACCAGTCAGGTACTTTGATTCAGGTCAATGATTGCGAAATCCAGGGGTGGTCTGGTATCTTGATAATGTTGCAAGACTGCAGCATCCCTACACTATGTAGCTTGGGCAGGAAGGTCGGATGCTGCGCAGGTCCTTGGCAGTTTCGCGTGGCCCGGCATGTGCTTCATGATTGTCAGCAGGATGGCGCCTGCCCTCCGGGTTCTCGCGATGGCCGCCCTTGGCATCGGCGCGGCCTGGGCCGCTGATCCGCCTGCCGATGCCCGGGTTGACGGCGCCGCGTCGAGCCAACCCGCGCAGGACTCGGCGTCGCCGGTCGTATCCCCGGCCTCGCTGTTCCCCGAGATGGGCCCGACACTCTCGGCCAATCCCAGTCCGGCGAATCTCGACCTCGGGTCCTGGTTCGGCAGGCTCTATGTAACAGGGGCCGTAAGCGGGCTCGGCCTATGGCAGTCGAACCCGTTCCCCGACGACAACAGGGCCTATGCGGACATCGCCAACGGCATGGTGTTCCTCCAGACCGCCTCGGCCCCGGTACAGTTCGTGGTGCAGGCCGGCATCTATTCGATCCCGACGCTGGGCGAGCCCTACACGCGCGCGGCCGACCTCAACGGGTCGCTGTGGGGGCCGGTGCCGCAGGCCTATGTCAAGCTAGTGCCGACCGACTCGTTCTCGGTACAGATCGGGCGGCTGCCCTCCCTCCTGGGCGTGGAGCCGGACTTCACGTTCCAGAATGTCAATATCGCGCGCGGCCTCCTATGGAACCAGGAGAACTCGATCAATCAGGGCATCCAACTGAACTACACGACCGGCCCCCTCGACCTGTCCGTGTCCCTCAACGACGGATTCTTCACGGGCAGATTCAACTGGCTGACGGGTGCGGCGACCTACACGATCGACGACAACAACGCGATCACCTTCAGCGCCGGCGGCAGTTTCGGCTCGAACCGCGAAGACAGTTTCCGGTCGCCGCTCGCGCAGAGCAACAGCACTATCTACAACCTGATCTACGAGTACACTTCGGGGCCATGGACGGTGACGCCCTATGTCCAGTACACCCACGTTCCGAACGACAGCGCCCTGAGAGCGGCGGACTTTACGCAGGCCGCCTCGACCATCGGCGTCGCGGCCATCGCGTCCTATTCGTTCAACGAGAATTGGAAGCTTGGTGCCCGTGGCGAGTACATCAGCTCCTCGGGCAGCTTCGACGAGGGCGCGCCGGAGCTCGTGACCGGCGGCCCCGGCGCCAAGAACTGGTCGATCACGGTGACCCCGAGCTTCCAGTACGACAAGTTCTTCGCCCGCGGGGAAGTGTCCTATGTCGGGCTGGACAAGACGACTCCCGGCTTCGCCTTTGGAAGCTCCGGCAACGACACGTCGCAGGTC
Source organism: Rhodospirillales bacterium (assembly GCA_016792605.1). Taxonomy (GTDB): domain Bacteria; phylum Pseudomonadota; class Alphaproteobacteria; order JAEULC01; family JAEULC01; genus JAEULC01. The sequence goes on along the minus strand of JAEULC010000241.1, from coordinate 14,459 downwards.
CGCGTCCTGTTCGAAGCGGGTGTCATTTTCTAGAATCCATCGAAACGCATTCCCCGGCCGATCAGCCTCGCTCACACCGACCGGCCGCCCTTCTCCACCGTCAACGTGCGATTGTCGACGCCGGGCAGCATTTATGACGGATCTCGGGGGCCGAGCCGGCCTAGGAATCGGCGCCGGCCAGCGCGATGGCCGCAGCGCCCCTTGTCGACGGTGGCGTGCCGCTGCCGCCCCAACGCCGCCACTCTTCGGGCGCAAGCGGATCGCCGGGGCGGAACAGCAGGTCCTTGCCGCCATCCAGCCTTCCCGACATGAACAGCCGCTGCACCGCCGCGAAGCCCGGGTCGGCGGGCGGCACGTCGACGATCCAGGCAAGCGGCACGCCGTCGGCCAGCAGCCTGCGCTGATACTCCGAGCGGACACGGGCGTCTTCATAGACCTCTGCGAGCGGGACGCCGCGGTCCAGCGCGAAGGCCGCCAGGACCCCGGCAGACTCGCCGATGTTCCATTCGACCGGATGCAGGCGATAGCAGCCGTTGGTGATGTGCGTCGTGCCGATGTTCTTGGCGGCCGCGATCAGGTTCGCCATGTCTGCCGGCAGCAGCGTGCCGAGCGGGATCTGAAAGGGCCTGGTGCGGCAGCTCGTGCCCACGTCTTCGGGGCCGGAGCGATGGATGTCGATCGGATACCAGCCGAGCCCGACCGAGTCGGCGAAATGCGACGCGCGCGGGCCGGGCTGCGACGCAGTCGAGACATCCTGTTCCACGACGGTCTTGCGCGCGCGGATGCGGCGCGATTCGCGGATATAAGGAAACTTGCAGAGCCCGTCCTCGCTTCCCATGATCTGCGGTGCAAGCCTGAGTTCGGGCGCTCCCTTGCGATCGTCCTCCGCTGGTGCCTCGGTCTGCAGCCAGTAGAGGAATCCGAGCGCCGCGCGCTTGGCGTCCTGCAGCGCAGCGGCGGTTTCGGCGGGCGACCGATCGATGATGCCGGCGTCGCGATAGTCCGTGCCCGGCCAGTTGATCATGGTGAGATCGCAGGGCCGCCCGGGGAACTGGTCGCGGTCGATCAGCCGGCGATAGGTCCAGATGCCCCCCTTGGTGCCCGGCATGCGGTCGAACACGCGATAGTCGAGCCACCCGCTTTCTTCGCCATAGATTTCGCCGCCATGGACCTCGATTCGCAGGCTGTAGGGCTGGCTGTCGCGGAAATGCGCGTAGCGGGCGGGCCGCGGGATCAGGTGGCGCTCGCCCGACGGTCGGCGCTCCAGGCCGAACGTATAGGTGAAGCTTTGCACACAATGCGGCTTAGGTTCGCGCGGTTGGGCGTGCGGCTCGCCGGTTTCGGCCACCGTCTCGGCGCCGCTGACATAGGCGACGCCCGCGAGCGGCAGCAGATCGCCGAGCTCGGTCGCGTCGATCACGATGTCCGGGCGGAACCGCAGGGCCTCGCCCCCCTCGAGCGGCAGCGCCGAAACAGAGGTGATGCGGTCGCCATCGACGCTTGCGCCGAACGCTTTCGTCCGCAGGTGGATCGACAGCCGCCCGGCATCGACATGGGGCTGCAACATGGCGGACATGGCCGCCACCGCCACGCGCGGCTCGAAGGCCACCCGCGTTACCCAGCAATTGCCCGGGTTGAACCGGGCCTGCCGCCCGGCGTCGCCCGCCTCGGCGCGATAGTGGTCGCGCAACGCGTCGCGCAGGCGGTAGTAGCTCGCGGTGCCGCCGAACTGCTCGATATGCTCGTGCTCATCCAGCGCCGACACGCCCTGCGCCGTCAGCTGGCCGCCGATCCAGTCGGTCTCCTCGATCATGCATACGCGCCGGCCGTGCCGCGCCGCAGCCAGGGCCGCCGCCACGCCGCCCGTGCCGCCGCCGACGACCAGGACGTCACACGCGACATCCCGGCGGGGTGCATGCGGATCGACCCTGACCAGCGCCGCCGATGGATCGCCGTCCAGCGGCACCCGCATGACGTCGACCAGCGTGTCGAGTGTGGTTTCACGCATCGCAGGTACCGCTACTTCATCGTGTTGGGCAGCCACAGCGCGATCTGCGGCATCGCGATCACCAAGCCCAGGACCAGAAGCTGAATGCCGATGAACGGCCATACCGACCGGAAGATATCAGCCAGGGTAATGCCGGGCGGACATACGCCCTTAAGGTAGAATGCGGCCGGACCGAAGGGCGGCGAGACATAGGAGATCTGCATGTTGAGGCAGAACAGCACGCCCATCCACACGGGGTCGAAGCCCAGCTTCTCGATCACCGGCACGAAGATCGGCGCCGTCAGCAGCAGGATGCCGATCCAGTCGATGAAGCAGCCCAGCACGATCCAGATCGCCATGATGATGAGCAGGACCCCGGTCGGGCCCACCGGCAGGGCCGCCATGGTGTCCTGGATGAGCCGCGTGCCGCCCGCCAGCGTGTAGACGCCGATCAGCGCGGACGAACCGAAGAACAGCCAGTACAGCATGGTGGTGACCTTGGTCGTATCGATCATCGCCCCCCTGATCGCCGCGAAGGACAGCCGCCCGTTGATGGCCATGGCCAGCACGGCCCCGACCACGCCTACCGCCGCGGCCTCGGTCGGCGTGGCGATTCCCAGGTAGAGCGAGCCCAGGACGCCGAGCGCGATCAGGCCCGGTATCACCAGCGGCCCGAGCAGCGCCAGCTTCTCGCCCATCGGAATGGCGCGTTCTTCTGCCGAAGGAGGCGGCGCCTCTTCCGGATGTCGCCAGCTCCGCCACATGATGTAGGCGATGTAGGCCAAGGCGAGCAGGATGCCGGGCACGACGCCAGCCATGTAGAGCTGGCCGATCGACACGCCCGAGGTCAGCCCGTACATGATGAAGACGACGCTGGGCGGAATGAGCGTAGCCAGGCCGCCGCCCGCGCAAATCGACCCCAGCGCGATATTCTTGCCGTAGCCTCTCGACAGCATCGCCGGCAGCGCGACGACGCCCATGGTCACGATCTCGGCCCCGATGACCCCCACGACCGTGGCCATGAGCGCGCAGGAAATGATCACCGCGATTCCCAGCCCGCCGGGCAGGCCGCCGGCCCAGACATGGACCGCCCTGAATATGACCTCCGCGACTCCGGCGCGTTCGAGGATGCAGGCCATGAAGATGAACAGCGGCACCGAGATGAGAACGTAGTTTCCCATCAGCGTGAAGACGCGGCTGATCACCAGCGTCAGCCCCGGCAGGCCGAAGAGGCCGTAGGCGAACACCACCGCGACCGCGCCGGTGGCGAAGGCCAGCGGCAGACCGCTCAGCAACACCAGAATGAAGACGCCGGCGAACAGCAGGCTCAGCAGCTCGATACTCATCCGGCGTTCGTGCCCGTCTGGCTGGCGAACCCGAAGTCACGCAAGGCGTTCGCCAGTCCCTGCAGCAGGAGCAGCAGCCCCGCGAGCGGGATTGCCAGCTTCACGGGCCAGATCGGCGGGTCCCAGGGCGTCCCCGTCCCCTCGCGCTGCAGAATCGAGGTCCATGCGATCTCGCCGCCGATCCACACCAGCGTGATCGCGTAGACACAGAACAGCAGCAGCGCAAGCAGATCCAGCCGGCCCTGGGCGCGGCGCGAGAGCATCAAGTACACGACATCGATCCGCACGTGGCGGCGATGCCGCAGCGCGTAGCCGCCCGCGATCAGGTAGGTCATGGCCGACAGGTAGATCGTGGTCTCGTTCGCCCAGATCGTGGCCTGGCCGAAGAACGACCGGGCCACGATCTCCCACATTGCCGCAATCGTGACGAGCACGACGGAGAAGCCCCAAGCCAGCCCCATCCACTCGTTCACCCAGTCGATCGCGTTGCAGATCCGGTCGACGCGGCGGAAGGGCGGGGCGCTGCCGGTCGCCGGCCGCCCCGCCTCGTTGCGGTCGGTCACGCGACGAGCCCGAGCTCCTTCAGCCAGGCGAGCTGCGAGTCGTAGGCCTGCTTCGCCAGCGGCGTCTTCTTGGACCAGTCTTCCCAGGTCTTCTGCGCGAGGGCGCGAAGCTTCTGCATCTCGGCGTCGTTCCAGACATACTCCGTGACGCCCTTGGCCTGCAGTTCCTTCGTCACCCGCAGGTCGTCCACTGCGACACGCTGCACCTGATCCCAGGTCCACTCGCGCGTGCAGGAGCTGACGATTCCCTTGACGTCGTCCGGCAGCGCCTTCCACGCCGCTGCGTTGACGGCGAACTCCTGGACCGGCATGGAGTGGAACAGCTTGGTCGGGTGCTTCGCGACGTCGTGGAATCCCATGCGCTGGTTCATCGAGATAGTGGCCCAGTCGGCGGCGTCCACCACGCCCTTGTCCAGCGCCGAGAACACCTCGCCGCCGGGCAGCACCACGATCGAAGCGCCAAGCTTGGTCAGGATTTCCGCGGTCATGCCCTGCGGCGAGCGGAACTTCACGCCCTTGAAGTCGTCCATCTTCTGGACCGGCTTCTTCGCCACGATCGACTCGACGCCCCACCAGCTCACGCCCACGGGATAGACATTGTACTTCGCGTAGGCTTGGCGGAGCATGTCGAGCCCGCCCTTGTAGTAGAACCACTGCTCGGCCTGATAGGGGTGCTGGTAGCCGAACACGAAGTCGCTGATCACCGCCAGCCCGGCGTCCTTGCCCGAGAAGTATCCCGGCCAGGAGGAGTGGGCCTGCAGCACGCCGGCCGAGACCGCGTCGAGCGTCTCGAACGCACCGGTGACGGCGCCGGCGGCGAACGGCTCGATCACGAGCCGGCCATTGGTCGCGACCTTGACCCGCTCGCAGAAGTCCTGGAACGCCTTGTACGTAAGCTCGGCTGCGCTCCACATCGATTGTGCGCGCCATTTGATCGGCTGCTGGGCGCGGGCCACCATCGGGGCGCCGAGCGTGGCAGCCCCTCCCGCGACCGCCAAGCCGCCGGTCGCGAGGAATCGCCGCCTGTTCGTGGTGCTGCTCATCTCTATGTTCCCTCCCCAAACAGTGGTTCACCGCTAAGGTGTCCACGATATATTACTAATATATTGTGAGGCCGATGCGGTTCTGTCAATCGCCGCTGCACCGCACGGCGCTGCGGCGACGCAGCATCGCGCTGACTAGAGCCCCTTCAGAACCGTCGCGCGCGTGAGTTCCTCGACATAGTCCATCAGCCGGTCCGACTCCGCGGCCGCGCGGGCTTCGTCGCCGCTGGCAATCGCGCGAACGACGCGGGCGTGGTGATTGGCGGCAACGCTCAAGTCGTGAACCAGGCGATGGTGCAGGTAGTAGAACCGGCGCGACATCGCGTGGACCGGCGCGATCGCCTTGGCCACATACGGATTGCGGGCGCATTCCGCGATGTAGCGCTTGATGTTGTAGTGATGGCGCAGGAAGGCGAGCACATCGGCGTCGCGCAACGTCTCGAGCGCGCCGGCGATCGCGATGCAGGTCGCCCGCTCCTCGTCCGTGCAGAACCGGGCGGCGCGCACGGCGATCAGCCGCTCCAGCACGCGCCGCAGTTCCAGCAGCAGGAGTTGCTGCTGGACGTCGATGGCGGTGATGCGCACGCCGAGCCTGGGCACGATCTCGACCAGATAGTCGCCTTCCAGCCGCTGCAACGCCTCGCGAACCGGCGTGCGCCCGATGCCCAGGCGCCGGCTGAGATCCGCCTCGGTCCACACGCTGCCGGGAGCGAGTTCCAGCGTCACGATCTGCTGTTCCAGCGCCACCCGCGCCCTGCCCGCGAGGTCGAGAGGACCGCCAATCGCCGTCAGCGCGGCATGCAGCTCGGTCGGCAGTCCCTGCCCCGCATTCGCCGGCTTGGCTGGCCGACGGGCTTTCCTGATGGATGGCATCGTTTTCGTCGCTCGTGGTTGAACGCCTGCGGACAGTCTATCGCCACGATCGCCGCCGGCTTGCCCCTCGCGTGAATATATTTATAATATATCACGTCGTTAGAGGAAGGAGCACCGATGCCCAAGATGCTGACCAAGCAGGCCGTAGAAGCCTACCACCGCGACGGATACTACTTCCCCATACGCGTCATGCCGGAATCGGAGATCGTCGACTTTCGCCGGCGCCTGGAGACGCACGAGCGCAAGACCGGGCAACCGCTGCAAGGCAACTGGCGCCACAAGACCCACCTGCTCTTCACCTGGGCGGACGAGATGGTGCACCACCCGCGCATCCTGGACGCCGTCGAGGACGTTCTGGGGCCCAACATCCTGTGCTGGAACACGAACTTCTTCATCAAGGAAGCCAACAGCCCCGGCTTCGTGTCCTGGCACCAGGATTCCACCTACTGGGGCCTCGAGCCGGCCGACGTGATCACCGCCTGGGTCGCCTTCACCGAAAGCAACCTGGTCAGCGGCTGCATGAAGGTGATTCCCGGCACGCACATCGCCGACCAGATCCCCCATGTCGACACGTTTCACCAGGACAATCTCCTGTCGCGCGGTCAGGAGATCGCGGTGGAAGTGGACAAGTCCAAGGCCGTCGACCTGATCCTGCGGCCGGGCGAAATGTCGCTGCATCACATCAAGCTGGTGCACGGGTCGGAGCCGAACCGGTCGAACGACCGGCGCATCGGCATGGCGATCCGCTACATCCCCACCCATGTGCGGCAGACCAAGGTCCGCGACTCCGCGATGCTCGTGCGCGGCGTGGACAGCTACAAGAATTTCGACCCGGAGCCGCGCCCGCGCGCGGACGCCGACGAGGCGGCGCTCGCCGCGCACCACGATGCCATGGACCGGCAGGTCAGGGCGCTGTACCAGGGCACCGACAAGAAGGAGTTCCGCGCGTGAGCACCGAGACTCGCAAGAAGCTCACGGTGCCCGACCTGATCGCGCGCAAGAAGTCCGGAGAGCGCGTGGTCATGGCCTCGATTCCCGACTACCCGTCGGCGGTGTGGGCCGAACGTGCCGGGATCGACATCGCGGCCGTCGGCGATTCCCTTGGCATGGTCAGCTACGGGTTCCCCAACACGCTGCCGGTCACGATCGACATGATGATCCAGCATGCGCAGGCGGTGCGACGCGGCGCGCCGACCTGCATGATCATGGTGGCGATGACCTATGGCAGCTACGCCACCCCCGATCTGGCCGTCGCCAACGCCATCCGGCTGATGAAGGAAGGCGGCGCCGACGTCGTGAAGATGCAAGGCGGGCGCGAGAAGGCCCCGATCATCAAGGCGATCGCCGATGCCGGGGTGCCTGTCATGAGTCATGTCGGCATGTGCCCGCATTTCATGCACCAGTACGGCGGCTTCAAGCTGCAGGGGCGGACGGCGGACGAAGCGATGCGGATCATCGACGACGCGCGGGCGATCCAGGAGGCCGGCGCCTGCGGGTTCGAGATCGAGGCCGTGCCGGCACCGGTCGCCAAGGCGATCGACGATGCCGTCGACATCTTCACCTTCGCCATTGGCGCGGGGCCGGCAAGTTGCGGCCAGCTCCTGCTCGCCTTCGACCTCCTGGGCGTGTTCGACCAGTTCAAGCCGAAATTCACCAAGCGCTACGCCAACCTGGCGGAGGTCGCCGTCGCGGCGCTCAAGACCTATGCCGACGAGGTGCGAAGCGGCGGGTTTCCCGACGCCGATCACAGCTACACGATGAAGCCCGAGGAGGCGAGCCGCCTGGAGGCATTGCTTGCGGCGCGCCGCGGCCAGCGCTGATGGATACGCCGGTCGTCCATCACTACGCCGACCTCGACGACGTCATGATGCACTACGTCCGCGCGGGCTCGGGCCCGCCGGTCGTCCTGCTGCATGGCTGGCCGCAGACCTGGTACGAGTGGCGCCATGTCATTCCAGCGCTGGCCGAGCGCCATACCGTGATCGCGCCCGACCTGCGCGGCCTCGGCGATTCCTCGCGGCCCGAAGCCGGCTACGACAAGCGCACGGTCGCGAACGACGTCTGGCGTCTCGTGCGCGACCACCTGGGCTTCGAGCGGTTCCACCTCGTCGGCCATGACTGGGGCGGGCCGACGGCCTATGCCCTGGCCGCCGCGCATCCCGAAGCCGTCGCAACCCTCGCCATTCTCGATGTCGTGATCCCGGGCGACGGCGGCGATTTCTCCCAGGGCGGACGGCGCTGGCACCACGCGTTTCATATGACGCCGGACCTGCCCGAGGCCTTGGTCCAGGGCCGGGAGCGGGCCTATCTCGGATGGTTCTACCGCGAGTTCGGCTACAAGCCCGACGCGATCAGCGACGCGGATGTCGACGAGTACCTGCGTACCTACACCAGGCCCGGCGCGCTGCGCGCGGGCTTCGCCTACTACCGGAACCTGCCGGTCGACGCGGCGCATAACCGGGAGACGATCGCGCGCTTCAAGCTGCCGATGCCGGTCCTGGCGCTGGGCGGCGCGAAGGCGCGCGGCCGCGGCGCGGAAGTGGAACAGTCGATGCGCCGCGTGGCCAGCAATGTGGAAGCGGCGATCGTCCCGGACTGCGGGCATTGGATCCCGGAAGAACAGCCGCGCTTCCTGCTCGACCGGCTCTTCCGGCTGTTCGGCTCGGGAGCCTGAAGCGCGGATTTCGAAGGACTTTGCGCTCAGATCCATCGCCGACGCCGCGCTCGTATACAGCGTTGCGACGGGACAGCCTGCTTGTGGCGCTTCAAGAGCGTACAGGAGTGGTGCCCAGGGCCGGAATCGAACCAGCGACACCGTGATTTTCAGTCACGTGCTCTACCAACTGAGCTACCTGGGCATCTGCGTTGGTACGGAACGGTCCGGAAGCGTAGCCCGGGCCGGCCGAGGCTTATAGGGGGAAACGGGGGGCGTTGTAAACCCTGGCGCAAGGCCTTGGCGATCAGAGGGTTAACACCGGGCCCGGGCTGCGGCGGGCGGAATCCGCCCGGCCTATAGCCCGGCCTGGATCGCCGCGTCGACCGCCAGCGCGCGGGCGTCCTTCTCGAGGCCGAGAGCCTTCAGCGTGCCGGTGGCGTTGGCAACCACGATCGGGCTGTGCCGGGCGAGGTCGGTCTCGCCCAGCGCGACCAGGACATGCAGCACGGTCTCGCCCACCCTGCCCTCGGCCGAGGCCTCGCGCATCCCGTACCAGGTCAAGGGCGAGGGCATCGGCGCGGGCTGGGTGGCCGGCGCACGGTGCAGCGCCTGGAAGTCGATGCCGATCACCGGCTCGGCGAAGGCGTCGAACAGTAGCAGCGCCATGGCAAGGCGCGGCGCCACGGTCTCGGGCTTGCCGGCCTCGACCGCCGCGCGCCACTGGCGGAAGCGCTCGCCCGACCAGGGCGCGGCGGCGTCGCCGTCGGCCAGCCGCGCCAGCGGCCACAGCGCCAGGGTCGCGGCGGCGGCGTCGCGATCCGCGCCGGCGGCCTGGACGGCCGCGTCGTACCACGCCTTGGCCTCGGCCAGGCGGCGCGTGGAATAGAGCGCGCGGCCAGCATCGGCGGCGAACCAGGCCTGCTCGCGCGCCGGGCGCATCTCCAGGAGCAGCGGCAGGGTGACGCGCGCGAGCAGCGCGAAGTCGCCTTCGCTGCGGCCGAGCTGGTAGAGCGCGCGCAGCGCCTCGGCCCTGGCCTGCGGCAGCGTCTGTTCCTGGGCGGCGCGGAAGAGGATCGCCCGGGCGCGCACGCCCCCCATCTTCGCCGACTCGGCAAAGGCGTTCTTCACCTGCGCCGGCTGGAACTCGGCCTGGGCGTAGACGCGCGCGAGTTCGTCCGGCGCGATCGCGCCATAGAGCGCGGCGCGATGCGCGGCCTCGAGCTTCTGCGCCGGCGAGGCGCCGGGATGGATGGCGATGCCGCGCGCGATCGCGGGCTGGTTCAGCGCGCCCGCGTCGCCCGGCAGCTTCAGGTTCGCCGCGCGCAGCATGGCGAGGTGCAGCGGCGTCGCCTCGGGCAGGCTCCTGACCTGCGCCTTGGCGTTGCCCATCAGCGCGTCGGCCAGCGTGAAGAAGGCGGCGTCCTTGTCGCCCTGGTCGCGCACCAGGGCCAGTCCGAACTGCGCCCGCTCCATGTCCCTGTTCTGCAGGTCGCAGAACGCGGCGAGCTTGTCCCAGAAAAGATTGGGCGCCGGGCGGGCGGCGGGCGCGGCGCTGGCCACCGGCGGCGGCGTCAGGCGCTGGCGCGCGTCCTGGCAAGCGCCGCCGAGGTCGTCGGTCAGGAGCCGCGCATTCGCCCGCGCCAGCGCGATGCGGCCGTCGACCTCGCGCGCCGGCAGGGCGTTTGCGCGGTAGAGCACGGCGGTCAGGTCGCCGCGCGCGTAGAGGCGCTCGATGCGGAGCGGCATCAGCCCGCCGCGCTGGCCGCGGTCGCCTTCCGGCGGCAGGGCGATCGACAGCAGCATGCGGCGCTCGAGCGACTGCAGCGCCGGGGAAGCGACGGCGGCCGGCAGCGCCGGCAGCAGCGCCTCGACGATGTCGCGCCGCGTGTTGGCGTAGAGATTGACGCCGAAGCCGCCGGCCTGCTCCGACAGCAGCCCTAGGGATTCGGAATCGACCGGGCGCAGTTCGTTGGCCGCGACCGGCGCAACGCTCGCCTCGCCGGGCTTGGCCGTCTCGTTGGACAGGGGCTGCGATTCGATGGTCGCGGCGGGACGCACCGGCGCGGCCGTGGCGCGCGCGCCGGGCGCCGGCGACAGCGGCGTCGGCTTGCCGGTCTGCGCCAGGGCCGGCCCGACGACCAGACCCAGGACCAAGCCCAGCGCGACCCTATTTCGGCAGCTTGTCATCGGGGATCGTCCGCTCGATCACGTGGGTCGGGGCCTTGGGCTCCCAGACCATCAGGAAGACCGCCCCGCCCGCCAGGAGCAGCACGAGGGCAAGCGCGATGAGGGAGAAAATTCGCAATGGCATGAACCGGATGCGCGGGGAAAAAGCACCGCTGGCCGGCTGGCCGCCATGGCGACCGGCCGGATCGGTATGCTAGGGTTGAGATGTGGCGACAATGCGGCGTCCGACCGCCGAGGTCAATCGCCGGGACGCGCAAATCGGCGCGATGCCCGCGAGCGGCCCCGGCGATCGGGATGCGGCGTGGTCGTCTGTACGCGTTCGACGTGAGCATAACCGGCCCGAAGCAGCAGCCCGATGACCGCCGTCTCCTCCACCGCCTCCCTCGACAAGCCGGCCCGGCTGGAACGGGTGCCGCGCACCATCGTGCTGGTGGGACTGATGGGCGCCGGCAAGTCGGCCATCGGCCGCCGCCTGGCGACGCGGCTCGGCCTGCCCTTCGTCGACGCGGACAACGAGATCGAGCGCGCCGCCGGCCAGACCATCCCCGAGATCTTCGCCCAGCATGGCGAGGCCGCCTTCCGCGCCGGCGAGCGCCGCGTGATCGCGCGCCTCTTGGCCGAGCCGGTGCACGTGCTGGCCACGGGCGGCGGCGCCTTCATGGACCCGCAGACCCGCGCGCTGGTCAAGGAGCGTGGCATCTCGGTGTGGCTCAAGGCCGAGCTCGACGTGCTCCTGCGCCGCACCGCGCGCCGCTCCAACCGGCCGCTGCTCAACAGCGGCGACCCCGCCGAGGTCCTGACCCGCCTGATGGAGCTGCGCGGCCCCACCTACGCCACCGCCGACATCACGGTGCAGAGCACGGACGGGCCGCCCGACACGATGGTGCAGCGGGTGATCGACGGAATCGCCGCGCATCTCGCGGCCAACCCCGAGCTGATGCTGGCGGAAGGCGCGCCGTGAACCCGGTCACCACCGTCCGGGTCGAACTCGACGCGCGCGGCTACGACATCCATGTCGGCCCAGGCCTGCTGCCGCGCGCCGGGGCGCTGATGCGCCCGGTCCTGAAGCTGCCGCGCGTGATCGTCGTCGCCGACCAGACCGTCGCGGCGCTGCATCTTTCGACGCTGCAGGCGTCGCTGGACGCAGCCGGCATCGCCCACGAGGCGATCGAGGTGCCCGCGGGCGAGGGCAGCAAGGACTTCCGCACGCTGGCCTGGCTGATCGACGAGCTGCTGGCGCTGAAGCTGGAGCGATCGAGCACGCTGGTGGCATTGGGCGGCGGCGTGATCGGCGACCTGGCGGGCTTCGCCGCGGCCGTGGCGCTGCGCGGCGTCGACTTCGTGCAGATCCCGACCAGCCTCTTGGCCCAGGTCGACAGCTCGGTCGGCGGCAAGACGGCGATCAACGTGCCGCGCGGCAAGAACCTGGTCGGCGCCTTCCACCAGCCGCGGCTGGTGCTCGCCGACACCGACGCGCTCAAGACGCTCAAGCGCCGCGAGATGCTGGCCGGCTATGCCGAGGTCGCCAAGTACGGCGTCATCGGCGACGCGCCGTTCTTCGCCTGGCTCGAGGCGCATGGCGAGCGCGTGATCCAGGGCGACACCCAGGCCCAGGTCCATGCGGTCGCGACCAGCTGCCGCGCCAAGGCCAAGGTGGTGGCCGCCGACGAGACCGAGCAGGGTCTGCGCGAGACGCTGAATTTCGGCCACACCTTCGGCCACGCACTGGAGGCCGAGACCGGCTTCGGCGACGCGCTGCTGCATGGCGAGGCGGTGGGCTACGGCATGGTGCTGGCGACCAGGCTCAGCGTCGCGCGCGGGCTGTGCCCGGCGGCCGACCTTGCGCGCGTGACGCGGCACCTGGCCCGGATCGGCCTGCCGACGCGCTTTGCCGACCTGCCGCAGACGCCCTGGTCGGCCGGGCGTCTGGTCCAGCACATGGCGCATGACAAGAAGGTGCGCGACGGCAAGCTGCGCTTCGTCTTGACGCGCGGCATCGGCACGGCCTTCACCGCGGGCGACGTGCCGACGGACGCGGTCACGGCCATGCTCGACGACGCGATCGCCGGCCGCGACGCGCCTGCTTATGCCTGACCGACTAGCCACGGCCGAGCTTGCCGTCTCGCTGGGCACGATCGTCTTCCAGCTTGCGGCCTCGGCCTTCTTCTCGGCCGCCGAGACGGCGCTGACCGCCGCCTCGCGCCCGCGCATCCACCAGCTCGCCCAGGACGGCGACCTGCGCGCCGCGGTGGTCAAGGCGCTGCAGGACCGGCGCGAGGACACCATCGCCGCCTTGGTCCTGGGCAACACACTGGCCGTGATCGGCGCCACGGCGATCGCGACGACGATCCTGATTGCGGTGTTCCAGGACTACGGCGTCGCCGCGACCACCGTCGGCATGACGCTGCTGGTCGCGATCTTCGCCCAGGTGCTACCCAAGACCTACGCGATCAACCACGCCGACGACGTGGCGCTGGGCCTGGCGCGCTCGGTCCGCGTCGCCGTCGCAGTGCTGGCGCCGGCGGCGGTGGCGGTGCAGGCGATCGTGCGCTTCCTGCTGACGGTCGTCGGCGCCGGCGCGGCCGACGGCGCGCAGAATGCGCCGACCGACGAGGAGCTGCGCGGCGTCATCGCGCTGCACGCCGGCCCCGAGCCCGAGGTGAAGCAGGAGCGCGCGATGCTGCGCGGCGTGCTCGACCTCGACCAGGTGACGATCGGCCAGGTGATGACGCACCGCCGCAAGGTGGTGACCGCCGACATTGCCGACCCGCCACGCGCGATCGTCGAGCAGGTCCTGGCCAGCGGCCACGCCCAGGTGCCGCTGACCAAGGACCAGCCGGACAACGTGGTCGGCGTGCTGACCGCCCAGGCCCTGATGCGCGAGGTGATGGAGCGCGGCCGCGAGCTCGCCGGGATCGACCTCTTGGCCATCGCCGAGACGCCGTGGTTCGTGCCGGACACGACCACGCTGCTCGATCAGCTCCAGGCCTTCCGCCAGCGCGAGCAGCGCCAGGCGCTGGTGGTCGACGAGTACGGCGCGCTGATGGGCGTGGTGTCGCTGAGCGACATCCTGTCGGAGATCGTCGGCGACATCGCCAATGCCGGCGAGGACAAGGCCGACCACCTTTTGCCGGGCGTTCGCCAGGCGACGGACGGCAGCTACCTGGTCGACGGATCGGTCACGCTGCGCGACCTGAACCGCGCCTTCGAGTGGGGCCTGCCCGACGACGCGGCGACCACCATCGCCGGGCTGGTGCTGCGCGAGGCGCGGCTGATCCCCAGCGTCGGCCAGGTCTTCGCCTTCCACGGCTTCCGCTTCGAGATCCTGCGCCGCCAGCGCAACCAGATCATGGCCATCCGCGTCACCCCGCCCAAGCCGGCCCAAGCGGCATGAGCCGCCCGCTATGAGCCCCTCGGCGTGAGACATCCGGCATGACCCTGCCCGACCTCGGGACGCTGGTCCCCGCGCTGGTCGCGGTGATCGTGCCGGTGTTCGTCGGCGCCTGGCTCGGCTGGCTGTGGACCAGGCTGGGGCGGGCCTTCGACACGGCCATGGTCAGCGACCTGGTCACCCAGATCGGCACGCCCTGCCTAGTCTTCAACGCGCTGACCAGGCTCGACGTCGCGCCGTCCGCGCTGGGCCAGATGGCGGCGGCGAGCCTGCTCAGCTACGCGCTGGTCGCCGCGCTAGCCATTGCCGTCCTGCTGCTGTGGCGCCTGCCCTTTCATTCGTATCTTCCGGCGCTGATGTTCGGCAACGCCGGCAACATGGGGCTGCCGCTGTGCCTGTTCGCCTTCGGCGAC
>JAEULC010000149.1 GCA_016792605.1 Rhodospirillales bacterium | reverse complement strand
AGGCAGTCGTAGTGCCCGTCGTCGCGCCGGAACCGGTCGCAGAGCGCGCGCAGCTCTGCTTCGCGTTGGCTCCAGTCGATGGCCTTCTTGCCCAGCGCCACGCGGCAGGCGTCGCACAGGCCCTCGGCGTCGAAGCCGACGGTCGACTTCTTGGTGTCGCGCGTGTGCTTGTACTCCCGCTCCGAGTTCGGCTTCTGGTTCGAGTAGACGCAGCGCGCGCAGAACCGGATCGACCGCGGCAGACCGTAGAAGGCCGGCGGATCGACCGCGTCGGGGGAATAGGCCGCCGGGTCGACCGGGGCCGGGCGGGGGATCAGGGGCATCTTGCGACCCTAGGACGGCATGGTTAGCAATGGGTTAATAGGGTACTGGCCCGGCAAGGATTTTTGGCCTAGGGGTATGGAATGACGACCAGGGAGGGCGGCTGCTTCTGCGGCCAGGTGCGCTACCGGCTCACGGCCGAGCCGATGTTCGTGCATTGCTGCCATTGCCGGGACTGCCAGACCCAGTCCGGCGGGGCCTTCGCCGTCAATGCGCTGATCGAGACTGCCAACATCGCGCTGCTGTCGGGCATGCCCGAGCCCGTGTCGATGCCCACGGGCAGCGGCCGGCCGCACGACATCTATCGCTGCCCCAGTTGCAAGACCGCGCTGTGGAGCGACTACGGTCGCCGGCCCGCGCTGCGCTTCGTGCGGACGATGACCCTGGACGACCACGACGCCGTCCAGCCCGACGTGCATATCTTCACCCGCTCGAAGCTGCCCTGGGTGCGGCTGCCCGAGGGCGCGCGCGCCTTCGACATCTACTACGACATGAAGACGGAATGGCCGGAGGCGAGCCTCGCGCGCCGCCGCGCCATCCTCAACGACGTCTAGCATCTGGAGTTCGCCTTCATGAGTTCGCATGGCTACGAGTCCGGCCGCCTGAACCTGCCCTTCGTTGGGCACTGCACCTTCGGCAAGCAGCCGATCTGCACCGACTGGGACAAGATCGACGCCGACGTGGCGGTGCTGGGCGTGCCCTACGACATGGGCACGCAGTACCGCTCGGGTGCGCGCTTCGGACCCCGCGCGATCCGCGAGGCATCGACCCTGTTCTCCTTCGGCCATAGCGGCGCCTACGATTTCGAGGACGACACGGTCTATCTGCCCAAGGACAAGGTGCGGATCGTCGATGTCGGCGACGCCGACATCGTGCACACCGACACCAACAAGAGCCATGAGAACACGCGGCAGGCCGTGCGCCAGATCCTGAAGTCGGGCGCGATGCCGCTAGTCCTGGGCGGCGACCACGCAGTCCACGCTCCGGTGATCGAGGCCTTCGCCGGGCAGGAGCCGGTGCATATCGTGCATTTCGACGCGCATCTCGACTTCGTCGACGAGCGGCACGGCGTGCGCTACGGCCACGGCAATCCGCTGCGCCGGGCGTCGGAGACCAAGCACGTCACCTCAATGACGCAACTCGGCATCCGCAATGTGTCGTCGTCCAACCGCTCGGACTACGACGCGGCGCGGCAGTTCGGCTCGAAGATCCTGTCGGTGCGCGACGTGCGCCGGCTGGGCAAGGACGGGGTGCTGGCGCTGATCCCCAAGGGCGTGCGCTACTACGTCACCATCGACATCGACGGCTTCGACCCCTCGATCGCGCCGGGCACGGGCACGCCCAGCCATGGCGGCTTCCTCTACTACGAGGTGCTGGAAATCCTGCAGGGCCTGGCCAAGCAAGGCGACGTCGTCGGCATGGACCTGGTCGAGGTGGCGCCGGCCTACGATCCCACGGGCATCACGGCGTTCCTGGCGGCCCAGGTGCTGCTGAATTTCCTGGGCTTCATCTTCGAGGAGCGGCTGAAGCGAGCGGGGCGGGGCAACTAGGCGGAACTCACCAGGCCGTCAGGCCGCCATCGACCACGATGTTCTGGCCGGTCATGTACGACGAGGCGTCGGACGCCAGGTAGACCAGCGCGCCGACCATCTCGTCCGGCGCCGCCATGCGGCCAAGGGGCACGCGGTTGGCGTAGTTCCGCTTGAACGTGTCGTTCTGGCCGCTTTCGACTCCGCCCGGGGTCAGCGCGTTGACGCGGATGCCGTGCGGCGCCCAGTAGGCGGCGAGGTGGCGCGTCAGGCCGATGACGCCGGCCTTGGCCGCGGCATAGACGGCCGGCGTGTTGATCGGCCGGCCGTTGTACTCGCTGCCCGCATAGATGCGCTGGTCGGCGCCGACCACGCCGTAGATCGAGGCGGTCTGGATCACCGAGCCGCCGCCGCGCTCGACCATGTGCTTGCCGACGGATTGCGCCACCAGGAACATGGCGTCGAGGTCGATCGCCATGATCTCGCGCCACTGCGTCAGGCTGTAGTCCTCGAAGGAGGCGAAGAAGGCGTCGAGGTCGGAGGACTTGCCCGCGGCGTTGTTGTGCAGCACGTCGATCCGGCCGAACCTGGCTAAAACCGTCTCGGTCATGCGCCTGACCGCGTCGGGGTCGCGCAGGTCGCAGGCGACCGGCAGCGTGTGGCGGCCCGTATCGCGCGCAATCTCCTCGGCCAGACGCTTGGCCCCGTCCGCGTCAATGTCGACGATGGCGACGTCGGCGCCGTGCTCGGCGAGGCCGCGGCAGAAGCGGCGGCCCAATATGCCGGCGCCGCCCGTGACCAGCGCCACCTTGCCCCTGAGCTGGAAGCGGTCCTCAGCCATCGGTCGCGACCTCCTCCAGGTCGATGGACTTGCCGTGGTGCGTCGCCGAACGTCGTCCCGCCATCAGCGTGTGCATCACCGTCATTGTCTCGCGCGGCGGGATCGCCGGCTCGCCCGAGCGCACCTGGCCCACGAACGCCGTCAGCAGGCGCTTGAAGGCGGTGAAGTTGTCGCGCAGGTCGTGCGTCGTCACGCGGTTACGGCCGTGGATCGACAGGTGGAACTGCGGCGGTCCTTCGCCCAGGCAGTCGATGGTCGCGAGCGTGCCATCGTTCATCTGCAGCGTCATCTGCTCGTGCCGGCCGCGCCGGCAGGCGACCGCAAGCGGTCGGGCCTTGGTCAGCGAGAACATCGCCTCGAGCAGGTGGATGCCATAGGCCTCCCAGCCCAGGACCACGGCGCCGCGCAGGCTGACGATGTCGCCGTACCCGGCGAGGTCGAACCGCGCCTCGTCGAGCTCGCCGGCATAGCGCAGCCCGGCGCAGCTCATGAGCTTGCCCGACTTCAGGTAGGGTTGAAACTGGCGCAGCACGGCGGGATCGGTCGACAGCGGTTTGTCGACGAAGACCGGCATGCCGAGTTCCAGGAAGGGGCGGGCGAGGGACCAGTGGCTCCGCTGGTCGTCGCGCGCCACCAGCACGGCGTCGACCTGCCCCAGCATCGCCTCGGGCTTCGCCACGGCGTGCTCGATCCGGGACGCCGCGCAGAGCTTTGCGGTGACCGTCGGGTCCTGGGTCCAGGCATGGGTCACGCGCGCATTGGCGACGCCGAACTGGTCCGGCCCGCGGCGCTTCAGGTACTCGTGGATCACCGGCCAGCCGGCCCCGGCGAAGGCTGCGTCGTCGTAGCCGTTGACGATCGCGCTGAACGAGAACGGGTGCCCGTTGCCGGGGCTGAGCCCCAGTATGCCCAGCCGGATGCTCACCAGACCGTCCAGCCGCCGTCCACGGCGATGTTCTGGCCGGTCATGTAGCTCGATGCGTCGGAGCACAAGAGCGCCGCGACGCCCTTCAGCTCGTGCGGGCGCCCGATGCGCTTCAGCGGGTTCTTCGCGGCCAGGCGCAGGATGAAGTCCGGGTTCTCCTTCTGCGTCGTCTCAAACGGGAAGGGGCCGGGGCTGATGCAGTTCACCCTTATGCCCTGCGGCGCGAGGAAGGTGGCGAGGTAGCGGGTCAACTGGATGACGCCCGCCTTGGCCGCGCCATAGCTGGGCGGATTGGCGAACTTGCTCGAGTCGTAGAGCCCGGGGTCGGGGGCGACGTGGCCGTACATCGACGCGATGTTGAGGATCACGCCCCGCCGCGCCGCCAGGATGGGCGTGGCGGCCTTCACGGTGCGGAAGACGCCGTTCAGCGACACCTCGATGTCGCGGTCCCAGTCCTCGTCGCTGATCGACTCGAAGGTGTTCTTGCGCCCCGACCAGCCGCAATTGACCAGGATGTGGAATCCGTCGGTCAGCCGCGCCGCCTCGGCCACGCCGGCCTTGATCGCCGCGCGGTCGGTGATGTCGATGCTCAGGCCTCGGGCGCGCGATCCCTTGATCTTCTGCATTATCTCGTCGGCGCGGTGGTTGCACCGCCCGGCATCGCGCCCGGCCAGCAGCACCGTGGCACCCTGCTCCGCGAGCGCGAAGGCGATCTCGCTGCCGAGCAGTCCGGCGCCGCCGACGATGAGCGCGGTGCGGTCCTTCAGCGACAGCAGCTCCAGCACGCTCGGCGATTGCGACGGCTCGGCGTAGCTCATGCGCTGGCCTCCTTACGATCTCCGGCGACGGCGCCCGGCGCCACCTTGGTTTCGTTGGCCAGGTCGCCGACGATCACTGCCCCGGCGCCTATCATGCAGCGCTTGCCGATCCGCACGCCCTGGATGACGACGGCGCCGGTGCCGAGATGCGAGCGCTCGCCGATGCGCACGTTGCCCGACAGGGTGACGCCCGGCGCCAGGTGCACCGTGTCCTCGAGCACGCAGTCATGGTCGACGCTGGCCCGCGTGTTGATGAGGCAGTTGAGGCCGATCTTGGCATCGTTCTGCACGATGGCGCCGGCCATGACCTGCGCGCCCTCGCCGATCTCCGCGTTGTCGGCGATCACGGCCGAGGGATGGATGACCGGCGTGAAGCGGTAGCCGCGGGCGCGCCAGCGCCAGAACAGCTCGGCGCGGGCGTCGGCGACTCCGGCCGAACCGACGCCGTTCATCAGCAGCACCTGGTCGGGCGCGCAGCGCTCGCGCAGCTGGTCGTCGGTCAGGACGGGCAGGCCACGCGGCCCGCCGCCCTCGACCAGCTTCGGATCGCTGACGCCCACGACCCATCCTCCCAGCAGCTCGGCCACGGACAGCAGCACGCGCCCGTGCCCGCCGCCGCCCAACAGCGCCACGTCGCGCTCGATGGCGAAGCGCGCCTTCATACCGTGTAGCGCCCGGCGCGGTAGCGGGCGAGGTTCTGCGGCTCGCGGAACCAGGCGATGGTCTTCTCCAGGCCACGCTCCAGCCCGTCCTGGCCGCTGTGGCCCGGACCCCAGTTCATCAGCCGGCGCGCCTTGGCGTTGTCGGCCAGCAGGCGCTCGACCTCGCTGCCCTGCGGGCGCAGGCGCTCCTGGTCGGTCACGATCGTCGCCTTCCGGCCCATCAGCCGCGCGATGGTCTCGGCAAGCGTCCCCATGGCGATCTCGTGGCCCGAGCCCAGGTTGATCGTCTCGCCGACGGTCCGCGGGCTGTCCAGCGCGGCGACCATGCCCGAGACCGTGTCGGTGACGTAGCTGAGGTCCCGCGTCGGCGTCAGCGCGCCGAGCTTGATCGTCGCGGCGCCAGAAGCGAGCTGGGTGATGATGGTCGGGATGATCGCGCGGGTCGACTGGCGGGGCCCGTAGGTGTTGAACGGCCGGATGACCGTCACCGGCAGGCCGAAACTGAGGAAGTAGCTCAGCGCGATCTGGTCGGCGCCGATCTTGCTGGCGGAATAGGGCGACTGGCCGACCAAGGGGTGAGTCTCGTCGATCGGGACGCGCTGGGCGGTGCCGTAGACCTCGGAGGTCGAGGTCACGACCACCTTGGCGACGCCAAGCTGTCGCGCCGCCTCGACGATATTGAGCGTTCCGGTAATGTTGACGTCGATATACGAGGCCGGGGCGACGTAGGAATAGGGGATGCCGATCAGCGCCGCCAGGTGCAGCACCTGGGTGCAGCCGCGCATCGCCTCGCGCACCATGGCGGCGTCGCGGACGTCGCCGGCGACTACCTCGACCTTGTCCAGGACTGCCGGTGGCAGGTGGTCCAGCCAGCCGCGCTGGTCGAAGGCGTTGTAGAGCACGAAGGCGCGAACCGGGCGACCCTCGGCCACCAGGGCCTCGACCAGATGCGAGCCGATGAACCCGTCGGCGCCGGTCACCAGAATGCGGCCCTCGGCCATGACCTTTGCTGCTGCCCCCCGCTGGCGATGCTGCCGGAAAGTATAACGCCCGGCGGAGCAAGGGAAATCCGGCTGCTAGAGCCTTGTCTGCGTTGGGTTGACCTGGATCAATGGCGAGGCCTCGGGCGCCGCCTAGATTCGCCCCGACCCAACCAGGAGACCTTTTCATGACCCACTACCACGCCGTCGTCTGGCTCGATCATGCCCAGGCCAAGGTGTTCCAGTTCAACCCCAGCGACGTGCAGGCCAAGGTCGTCCATGCGCCGTCGTCAGGCGGCAACATGCACCACAAGGCCGGGGTCATCGGCTCGGGCAAGGGCCATGGCGACCCCGCCTTTTTTGCCTCGGTCGAGCAGGCGCTTAGCGGCGTGGGCGAGGTGCTCGTGCTGGGGCCGGGCACGGCCAAGCAGGAATTCGTCCATCACGTCGAGAAGCATGCCAAGCCGCTGGCGAAGAAGATCGCGGCGGTGGAGACGGTCGACCACCTGACCGACAACCAAATCGTCGCCCACGCCCGCGCCTATTTCGACCGTACCGACCGGATGCGTCCACAGAAGTAGCCGGATCACCCCGTCAACGCTCCTCCGGCGGTTTCACGTGGCGGAACTGCCGGAGCAGCAGTAGGTCGTATGCGATCTTCAGCACGCCGCAGATCACCAGCGGCCAGGCGCGGTAGCCGCCGGCGAGGAGCGCGCCCGCGAGCGCAGGGCTGAGCGAGGAGGCGAGGCTGCGCGGCACCGAGGTGAAACTCGCGGCCGCCGCGCGCTCCGGCGCGGTCACCACGGCCATGACGTAGGACGAGCGCGTCGGCACGTCCATCTGCGACAGGGCGGCCCGGGCGAGCAGCAGCGCGAGCGTCAGCGGCAGGGTCGGCGCGAAGGCTGCCAGGATCAGGCAGATGCTCGACGGGATGTGGGTGTAGACCATGGTGTTGACCAGCCCGATATGGCGCGACAGCCAGGCTGCGACCGGGAACGAGAACGCCGACAGCACCCCCGTCCAGAAGAAGAACAGGCCCGCCGCGGCGAGCGACAGGTCGAACCGCTCCAGCAGCCACAGGGCCAGGAGCGACTGGACGATGAAGCCGCCGGCAAACGAATCGATGCAGAACAGGGCCGCAAGCCTGTAGACGATGGGCCGCGACGGCCCCAGCGGCGCCTTGGCTTCCGGGGCGGATGCCGGCTGCCGCAGCGGGATTCGCGCATAGATCAGGCCGCCCAGCAGGCCGAGCAGGGCGTAGAGCACGAACATCGCCTTCAGCGCCGGCAGCAGGTCGGCGCCGGAGCGCGCCGCAAGGTCGGGCAGCCCGGCGGCGAGCGCCCCTGCCGCCGCGGCCAGCGACCCGAACAGGCTGTAGCGGGCGAACATCCTGGTGCGCGCCTTGTCGTCGACCGTGTCGGCCAGAAGGGCATGTTCCAGCGGCACGAAGACGCTGACGCTGCCGCCGGACGGATTGACCGTGCCGGCGAAGGCGACGACCAGCAGGACCGCGTAGCCGTCGACCAGGGCGAAGGCGACGCCCGTCGCCACCATCAGGCTGGCGCAGCCGACCAGCAGCTGGCGGTGATCGTAGCGCGTGCCCAGGACCCCGGCGGCAAGCGTCAGGAGCGAAGAACCGAGCAGCGCTGCCGTCGCCAGGACACCGACGCGGAAGGCATCGAAGCCAAGCGCCAGCAGGTAGGCCGGCAGCAGCACGGCGACGAAGCCGTCCCCGAAATCGCGCAGCGCCCGCGCCGCGAACAGCAGCGTTGTCGGGTGAATCGCCCGCTTCGCATTCATTTGGTTCTCTCCCCGGTCGGATGATAGCACCCGAAGCCGGCGGAGGAACCGTCGGTGGCTAGAGCGCCTCTTCGCGCCAGGCGCGGCCGTCGCGCGCGATCAGCGCGGTGCTGGCGGCCGGGCCCCAGGAACCGGCGGGGTAGGGCTTCGGTGCGTCGCCGGTGGCCTGCCAGGCGGCCAGGATCGGCTCGACCCAGCGCCAGGCCCAGTCCACCTCGTCGCGACGCATGAACAGGGTCTGGTTGCCGCGCAGCACGTCGGTCACCAGGCGCTCATAGGCGTCGGGGTGGCGGGTGTCGAAGGTCTCGGCGAAGCTGAGGTTCAGCGCCGCGCGCTGCAGCTTCAGCTTGCCCGGCGTCGGCGTCTTGGTGGTCAGGACTAGGTGGATGCCCTCGTCGGGCTGCAGCCGGATCACTAGCCGGTTGGCACCGATCTCTCCGGCCGAAGGCGGGAAGATCAGGTGCGGCACGGAACGGAACTCGACGACGATTTCGGAGCGCCGCTCGGCCAGGCGCTTGCCGGTGCGTAGGTAGAAGGGCACGCCGGTCCAGCGCCAATTGTCGACCGCGCACTTGACCGCGACGAAGGTCTCGGTGGTGCTGTCGGCGTCGCCGACTTCCTCGAGGTAGCCCGGCACGGCCTGGCCGGCGATGGCCCCGGCGCCATAGCGGCCGCGAACCGTCTCCTGCGCCACCGTCGCCGCGCCGATCGGGCGCAGCGCCTTCAGCACCTTGACCTTCTCGTCGCGCACCGCGTCGGCGTCGATGCGCGCCGGCGGCTCCATGGCGATCAGGCACAGAAGCTGCATCAGGTGGTTCTGCAGCATGTCGCGCATCGCGCCGGTCTTGTCGTAGTAGGGGCCGCGCCCCTCGACGCCCAGCGTCTCGGCGACGGTGATCTGCACGTGGTCGATCTCGCTGGCGTTCCATAAGCGCTCGAACATGCGGTTGGCGAAGCGCAGCGCCATCAGGTTCTGGACCGTCTCCTTGCCCAGGTAGTGGTCGATGCGGAAGATCCGGTCCTCGGAAAAGACCTGGCCGACCTGCTCGTTGACCGCGCGCGACGAGGCGAGATCGTGGCCGATCGGCTTTTCCAGCACGACGCGCGATCCGGGCGTCGCCAGCCCGGCGGCGCCCAGCGCCCGGCAGATCGGGCCGAACAGTGTCGGGGCCGTCGCCAGGTAGAAGGCGCGCACGCGGCCGTCGGACGACAGCAGCTTCGCCAGCGGCGCCAGGCTGGCGGCGTCCGACGCGTCGCTGGCGACGTAATGCAGGCGGGCGATGAAGCGGTCGAGCAGCGCGGGCTCGATCTCGGCCTTCGGCACGTAGCGCAGCAGGGCCTCGCGCGCTTTGGCACGATAGGTCGCGTCGTCCATGGGCGAGCGTGCGACCGCGACGATGCGGCCCTGGTCGGGCAGGCGCTGGTCGCGCTCGCGCTCGTAGAGCGCGGGCAGCAGCTTGCGCAGCGAAAGATCGCCGCCGCCGCCGAACACGACCAGGTCGAACGGCTCGACCTTGTTGTCGTCGCTGGTGGTTCGGATGGTCACGGGATCAGGGAACCGTCATGCCCTTCTTGACCGCCGGCCGCGCCGAGATCGTGTTGAACCAGCGCCTGACGTTGGGGAAGTCGCCCAGGTCCACGCCCTGCCATTCGTGCCGCGCCGCCCAGGGATAGGTGGCGATGTCGGC
>JAEULC010000141.1 GCA_016792605.1 Rhodospirillales bacterium | reverse complement strand
ATTCTCGCCCGTGAGGAGGGTGGGAACTACGTACCGACAGAAGAAGGTGGTGAAATCGCTGCCCCAAACGGAGCAGATCAAGCCGATGGATTTGCGCCGCGCGGGTGTCGACATTAGAGCTTCAAGTTTGATAGCCTGGGCCGATCCAGTAGACGATGATCCATCGTTTGCGTCAATCTAGTCGCGGCCTCTTTCCCTGCCGCGTTCGAGCCCCGGACAACTCGTCGATGATCTTCGTGCAGCTTGGCAAGGCAGTTTGGTCGCGCCTTCGGCGCGGCCCGGCTGCCCCGCTCGTGGCGCCGGTTCATCGAATCCTGGTCTACATCATCAACTACGGCCTGCGCCTGCCCGGCCAACCTACCGCACTCTGGGTGAACAGGTGGCGGGCGTCGGTGCTGATGGTCAAGGCGCACCGCGCCGCTTCGCAGAATCGTCACGAGGACGCGCTGCGCGAGTTCGAGCGGTGCCTCAAGCTCGTGCCTGCCGACGGACAGGTGCTGTTCAAGAAGCTCCAGATCGAAGCGAGCCTTCAGCGCTACGACGAAGCGCTCGATTCCGGCCTGCTGGCCTTGTCGCAGCACCCCGCGCTCAAGCAGATCAGGCCGAGCATCGACTATCTTCTGAGCGTCCCTGCCCTGGCGGACCGGCATGACGAGGTGCTGCGGCGGCTGCGCCCGCCGACGCCCGACTCGCCCGACGCCGGTGCGCTGCGGGAGGCGGCAGAGGAGTTGATGCCCGCCTTCGCCCGGCGCGCCGACCAGTTGATGGCCACCGGCGCGGTCGCGGCCGCCGCACAGCTGCTGCAGCGTTGCCAGTCGCTCGCGCCGGCATCGCTGGCGCTCCGCCTCGCGATGGTTCGCCTGAGGCTACGGGAATTCCGCTTCGCCGACGCCCTCGAGCTCTGCCTCGGCGCTCTCGAGACCGATCCGACCAATGACGCCGCCGTCGCCAACCTGGCGGAGATGCTGCCGCAGTTGCGCGCCATCCACCGGCTGGACGGCGTCGGCCTCGCCCTGTCGCGTTACCGGAAGGCGAAGCCCGACAGCGCCCTCGGCCTCGCCTGCCTGACGCACTGGATCGACGCCCTGGTCCGCAACAACGGCGTGCGCGCCGCCGCGGCCGCCGTCGAGGAAGCGCTCGACTCCGGGCCGGACGCGAAGCCGCTCCGCGACCGCATCGCGCACCTCCTGGCCGTTCCCGAACGCGCCGCCGGAAGCACGGAGGATGTCGCGGCCACGACGCCGCGGCTCGGCAGCGTACTCGCCGCGTCCTTTGCGCCGAGCGCAGCCGAGCAGGACGCTTATGACCGGCTGGTTGCGCTGAACGTCGCCGAAACCGTTCAGGGCGTTGTCCTGCGGTTCTACAAGGACCTCGGGTACGACGCCCGGTCCGCGCCGTTGGTGTCGCTCCTCGCCACGGCGAAAGAGCATCTCGGCGCGCCATCCCTGACCGATGCCGCGCGATCGACCTGGCCCCTGCTCCGCTTCGAAGCGGCGTGGAGCCTCTATCTGAAGGGCGACCGCGAAGAGAGCATCCGCCTGCTTCGGACGGTGGCCGACGATCCGGTCCTGCCGCGGCTCGCCAGGGTGGACCCGTTCGCGAAGGAAGCGCTGGTCAGATCAGGCGAGATCGTCGGGCGCCACGACGAGCGCGCCGGTCAAGGCGCGACTGCCATGGCCACCTATTGCCAGACGATGCAGATCGAGGAGAACGGCGTCGTCGCGCGCCGGATGGCAATGCTTCGCTGGCGCAAGGGCGACATTCGCAGCGCCCAGGAAGCCGCGGACAGCGCCGTCATGACCAAGCACAACCTGTTCCCGCGCCTGCCGGAAGGCCCCCATGTGAACTGGCTGCGCCAGCAACTTGCCGAGAAAGGCCGCGTCATGCCCAAGCCGACCGCGAGCGCCGGATGATCGAGATCCAGGACTACCGCGCGAGCGAGCGCATGGCCCGTTCCATCATGCCGAGCTGGTGGCTTGCGGTCTCCCATCAGGTCGACATCTTCGCCCGGATCGGGTTTCCGGTTCGCATCGAGTCGACCCACGAGGTCGGCCAGCTGATCGACACGATGCAGGAGAACCGCTACGCGCGCTTTCTCACCGAGTTCGGCGGCCTGTCGGACGCGGAACTTCAGATGCTGGTCCGCGCCCTGGTGCAGTCCGTGCTGTTCCAGCGCGCGCACCTGCCGCGCCGGGCGCCGCTGGTGCCGCTGTCCACGATGACGTCCGCGCTGGCGCTCTACAAGAAGATCGCGGCGGTCAGGCCGACGATCGGCTCGATCCTCGAGGTCGGCCCGGGCTGCGGCTACCTGTCGTACTTCCTGGCGTCGAATCCGCTGCTCCGGGACTACAGCCAGGTCGAGGCCTGCGAGAGCTTCTACATCCTGCAGAGCATGATCAACTCCCACCTCTTCGGGCACCGGTTCCGAGACTTCGCCATCGCCGCGGCGCCGCCGGACCAGACGCTGCGCGTCCGCAAGGACGTCGAGCCACCCATGCTGATCGACGAGCCCGAGCTGCCCGCGCACAACTGCCATCACTTTCCGTGGTGGACCCTCGCGTCGTTGCTCGACCGGAAATACGACGTCGTGACGTCGAACGCCAACCTGTCGGAGTTCTCGTCGGAGGCGCTGCGCGACTACCTGACGATCTTCGTCAAGGCGATGAAGGACGACGCGGTGTTCGTGGTGCAGTGCACCGGATTTCCCGGGCACGCCACCCTCGAGCAGCTGTTCGACACGCTGCACGAATTCCGCCTGGCCCCGCTGCTGTGCGCGCTGGCGAACGAGATCGTCACCCCGTCGATGTTGTCCAACTTCACGCCAACCTATTCGTCGCTCGGATTCGATCGCCGGGAGTTCGCGCTCAATACCATCCTGCTGGTGAAGGACACGCACCCGCTGTTCTACGGCGCGTGGGAGCGGCGCAACTATCGCCATGGCTTCGCGGTGGAGTTCGAGCCGCTGCAGGCGATGTTCCGAGCCGATGGGCCGACGCGGCGCCCGTCGCGCGAGGAGGTCCTCGCCCTCGTCAAGGCCGAACTGGGCAAGATGGGCCCCGCGACCGCCCCGTAGACGCCTAGCGCTCGAACACGAACGTCTGCTCCAGGTCGAGCGTCACCCCGACCTGGCTGTTCTCGGCGGGCAGGAAGCGGCCGGGCACGCGGGCGTGCAGGTGCAGCCCCGCCGGGCCGCTGCCGACCGCCAGGTGGATGAGGCTTGACCGGCCGAGCATGCGGGCCGCGATGACGCTGGCCTGGCACCCGGCCGCCCTGCCCGGCACGACGGCGCCGGGATGCAGCTTCAACGCCTCGGGCCGGATCAGCACGTCGACCGCGCTGCCCTCGACCAGGGCCGACGGCACCGGGCCGAACGGCGTCGCCGCCGCGCCGCGTTCGACCCGCGCGTGGATCGTGTTGATCTCGCCGAAGAAGCGGGCGACGAAAGCGGCGGCCGGCTTGCAGTAGAGGTCGACCGGCGCCCCGACCTGCACCAGCCGCCCGTCGCGCATGACGGCGATGCGGTCGGCCATGAACATCGCCTCGTCGGGATCGTGGGTCACGATCAGGCAGGCGGCGCCGCTGTTCTTCAGAACATGCAGCGTGGCGTCGCGCACCTGGTCGCGCAAGCGCGCGTCGAGGCCCGAGAAGGGCTCGTCGAGCAGCATCACGCCGGGCCCCGGCGCCAGCGCCCGGGCGAGCGCGACCCGCTGCTGCTGCCCGCCCGACAGCACATGCGGGAAGGCCTCGGCATACTCGTCGACGCCGACCTGGCGCAGCACCTCCGCGGCGCGCTGCCCGCGCGACGCGCTGCTGCCGCCAAGGCCGAACGCCACGTTGTCGCGCACGTTCAGGTGCGGGAACAGGGCGTAGTCCTGGAACACCAGGCCGACGCCGCGGTCCTCGGGCGGCGTGTCGACGGTCGCATCCGCGACGATCTTTCCGTTGAGCCGGATGACGCCCTGCTGCAGCCGTTCCAGCCCGGCCGCCAGGCGCAGCGCCGTCGACTTGCCGCAGCCGGACGGCCCCAGCAGGCACACGACCTCGCCCGGGCCGACCCCGAGCGAGAGGTCGTCGACTGCGCGGAGCGCGCCGTAATGATGCGTTACGTGGTCGAGTTTCAGCACGGGAGCCAGCCTATAGGCTAAGCGCGCGGCCGGAGCAAGAATTCCACCCTACCCCTGCGCCGCCTCGCCCAGGAGCTGGCGGGCCATGATCATGCGCTGGATCTGGTTCGTGCCCTCGTAGATCTGCGTGATCTTGGCGTCGCGCATCAGGCGTTCGACCTCGATGCCCTTGATGTAGCCCGAGCCGCCATGCACCTGCACCGCGTTGACCGTGTGCGTCATCGCCGCGTCGGCGGCGAAGCACTTGGCCATCGAGCATTCCAGCGACGCCTTCTCGCCCGCGCCCAGCTTCGCCGCCGCGGCGTGGATCATGAGGCGCGAGGCGTGCGCGTCCTTGGCCATGTCGGCGATCATCCACTGGATCGCCTGGAAGGCGGCGATCGGCTTGCCGAACTGCCGGCGCTGCTTCGCGTAGGCGATCGACGCGTCCAGTGCCGCCTGCAGGATGCCGAGCGCCAGGGCGCCGATGCCGACGCGGCCCTTGTCGAGCACGCTCATCATGATGTGGAAGCCGCGCCCTTCCGGCCCCAAAAGCGCGTCGGGCGGCAGCCGGACGTTGTCAAAATGCAGCGCGCCCACCTGGCTCGCGCGCTGGCCCATCTTCTTCTCCTTCTTGCCGACCGAATAGCCGGGCATGTCGCGGTCGACGACGAAGATCGACATGCCGCGATGGCCCGCCGCCTTGTCGGTGCGGGTCAGCACGCAGGCGAAGTCGGCCACCGGCGCGTTGTGGATCCACAGCTTGCCGCCGTTCAGCACCCAGCTTCCGTCCGGCTGCTTCTCGGCCGTGGTCTTCAAGCCCGCGAGGTCGGAGCCCGCCTCGGCCTCGGTCAGCGCATAGGCGCAGCGCCGCTCGGCCTTCAAGAGTGGCCGCAGGTAGCGGTCCTGCTGCGCCTTGGTGCCGTGCTGGGTCATCAGCGTGCCGATCAGCTCGACCAGCCCGAACTGGTCGGCGACCGAGGCGTAGCCGCGCGACAGCTCCTCCATGATGATCGCGTAGGTCATCACGTCGGCGCCCATGCCGCCCAGTTCCTCGGGCACGGTCACGCCGGCGATGCCGAGCGAGGCCATCTTCCGATAGAGCTCCTCCGGGTAGGTGGAGTGCTCGTCCAGCTCGGCCGCGATCGGGCGGATCTCCTTCTCGGCGAAATTCCGCACCATCTCCTGGATGGCGCGGTGCTGGTCGGTCAGGTAGAGCTCGGCGGACATAAGCGCTTCCCCTCAGGTCCTGGCTGGATTTGACAGTGCTGCAAGCGATTGCAAGCATAGCGGCCCCTTCCGCGCAAGCGCGCTTGTTCCCTTCCAGCCAGAAGAAGTTTGCAGCACATGCCTACAGTCGACCCAATGCAATCCGTCATCCTAGCCACCACGCGCCTCTTCGCCATCCTGGGCGACCCGATCGCGCAGGTCGGCTCGCCGCGCGTATTCAACCCGCTGATGGCCAAGGCAGGCGCCGACGCCGTGCTGCTGCCGATGCACGTGACGCCCGCCGATCTCAAGACAGCGTTCCAGGGCATCAAAACGATCCGCAACTTCGACGGCCTGATCTTCACCATCCCGCACAAGATGGCGGCGATGGGCCTGGTCGACGAGGTGTCCATGACCGGCCAGCTCGTCGGCGCGATCAACGTCGCGCGGCGCGAAAGCGATGGCCGCTGGATTGGCGACATGTTCGACGGCCGCGGCTGCGTGCGCGGCCTGAAGGACCAGGGCGACGATCCCGAGGGCAAGGCAGTGCTGCTGGTCGGCGCGGGCGGCGGCGGCAGCGCGGTCGCCTGCGGCCTCGCCGAGGCCGGCGCCGCGCGGATGACGATCCACGATGTCGACAAGGCCAAGGCCGAGCGCCTGGTCGACACGGTCAGGCGCGGCTATCCCGGCGTGCCGGTTGCCCTCGGCGCGCCCGACCCGACGGGCCACAATCTCGTGGTCAACTGCACGCCCCTGGGCATGAAGCCCGACGATCCCCTGCCCTTGCAGGCCGAGAAGCTCGAAGCCGGCACCGTGCTGGTCGACATCGTGCTGAAGCCCGACTGGACCAAGCTGCTGGAAGCCGCCAGGCAACGCGGCTGCCGCACGATGAACGGCATCGCCATGCTGCGCGGCCAGTCGATGGAAATCGCGCGGTTCTTCGGGTTCGGGTGAGGCGCCCCTACGCCTCGCCCTGCGCCTTCGAGTAGGCTGGGGCGCCGTCGAAGTCCTGCAGCTTCTCGAGGTGCATCCAGGGGCGCACGCAGGAGACCTTGGCGAGCAGGGCCGCGACCTTCGCGTCGTCCTGGGCGGGGCCCAGGAAGCGGCAGCGCCAGTGGTCGACCACGTCCTCGAGCGGGGCGGTCGCGGGATAGACCTGGGCGCCGCGGTTCGAGATCATCTTGAGGGTGAAGCCGGTGCCCTCAGCGGCGGCTTCCATCGCGGGGCCGAGCTTCTCGGCCGGGCCCACGCCCTCGACGAACACATCGATGCCGACGACCTGGCGTGATTTCGGCGTGCCGGCGATGGGCGACGGATCGACCTTCGGCACGGCCAGCGCCGTTGCCTTGGTCGCGACATCGGGCGACACCGGCTCCAGCGCGGCGATCACGGCGTCGGTGAATTCCGTCGTGGACGACGGCTTCACGCCGGCACGACCGGCGAGATCACCCGTCAGCACCTTGCCCGCCTTCAGCACGGAGAACAGCGCGCGCTCGACCGCGACCGCCTCGGCCGCCTGGCCGATGTGGCGCAGCATCATCGTGGCCGCGAGCAGCATCGCGGTGGGGTTGGCGATGTTCTTGCCGGCGATGTCCGGCGCCGAGCCGTGCACCGCCTCGAACATCGAGACGCGCTCGCCGATATTGGCCGAGGGTGCGACGCCGAGGCCGCCGACGAGGCCGGCCGCGAGGTCGGAGAGGATGTCGCCGAACAGGTTGGTGGTGACCAGCACGTCGAGCTTCTCGGGCCGGATCACCATCTGGTGCGCCGCATTGTCGACGATCAGGTGGTCGCCCGCGATGCCCGGATACTCGGGCGCGATCGCCTCGAACCG
>JAEULC010000076.1 GCA_016792605.1 Rhodospirillales bacterium | reverse complement strand
GTCAAGCGGCGGCCAGGACCATGCTCCAGAAGGCCTCGGGATCGAGGCTGGCGCCCCCTACGAGCAGCCCGTCGACCCCGGGGGTGCCCAGCAGGGCCTTGGCGTTGGCCGCATTGGCAGAGCCGCCGTAGAGGATGCGGATCGGCCCCGGCAGGCGCCCGGCGAGGTGGCGGTGCGCCTCCTCGATATCGGCCGGGGTGGGGGTCAGGCCGGTGCCGATCGCCCAGACCGGCTCATAGGCGATGACGGTGTTCTCTGCCGTGGCCTCGGCCGGCAGCGACTGGTCGAGCTGCCCGCCGATGACCTGCAGGTGCCGGCCGGCCTTGCGCTCCTCGGCGCGCTCCCCCAGGCAGACGATCGCGGTCATGCCGGCGCGCAGCACGGACTCGGCCTTGGCCTTCACCTGCTGGTCAGTCTCCCGATGGTTGGTGCGGCGCTCGGAGTGGCCGACGATAACGTAGCGACAGCCGAGTTCGGCCAGCATCGGCGCCGCGATGTCGCCGGTATGGGCGCCCTTGTCGGCCGCGTGGCAGTCCTGCGCGCCCAGCGCCAGGGGCGAGCCCGCGAGCAGCTTGGCGACCGGCGCCAGCAGCGTCGCCGGCGGGCAGATCGCGATGTCGGGCAGGGCCCGCCTGGTCCTGACGGCGCGCGTGCGCAGCGCCTTGGCACGGGCCAAGCCGTCGGCCATCAGCCCGTTCATCTTCCAGTTCCCGGCGATGAGCCGGCGTCGTTCGGTCATGAATGCACCTCCGCGCCGCTTCCCTAGCAGGAAACGGCGCGGGGAGCGACGGTATCGCCTATTCCGGCGAGCCGGCGGCGGACTGCAGGTAGTTCTGCAGGCCCATCTTCTCGATCAGCTCAAGCTGGGTCTCGAGGAAGTCGATGTGCTCCTCGGTCTCCTTCAGGATGTGCCGCAGCATGTCGCGCGACACGTAGTCGGTCGCGGTCTCGCAGGCGCCGATCGCGGCGACCAGGTCGATGCGCCCGGCGCGCTCGAGTTCCAGGTTGCCCTTGAGGCCCTCTGGCACGCTCTCGCCGATGCGCAGCTTGCCCAGGTCCTGGAGATTCGGCAGGCCTTCCAGCATCAAGATCCGCTCGATGATCTTGTCGGCATGCTTCATCTCGTCGATCGATTCTTCGTATTCGTGCTTTGCGAGCTTGTCGAAGCCCCAGTTCTTCCACATGCGCGCGTGCAGGAAGTATTGGTTGATCGCGGTCAGCTCGTTGAACAGCACCTTGTTCAGGTGCTTGATCACCGCCTTGTCGCCCTTCATGTCTCACCCACCCTTCGTTACTTGCCTCTGGCTTGTCGCGGCGGAGGGTCGCGTGGCGCGACGTCGCGCGGCGATGGCCGAGCCTGCGCCGAAGATGACGACGATCGCTGTCGGCAGCAAGGAATAATGCTGCGCCGCCCGAGAACGACAATCAGGCGCAAATGCCTGAGTCGCAGCGGTTTCTTCGATTGTCAGAAGGATATCGGCGCGCAGGCGTCAGCCCGCGGCATCGACCATTGCGGGCGCGCATTTCCCGCGCGAGGAGCGCACCATCTTGCAGAGGTCAGGTACGCACTTGCCGCAGTTCGGGCGCTCGCCGACGCGCTTGAACACGTCGGCGACCGAGCGGCAGCCGCTGCCGATGGCGTTGGCGACCTGGCCGTCGGTGATGGCGTTGCAGATGCAGACGTACATTGGCGACCCGGCGAGCTACTAGTGCGACTGACTTGCAGTTGCCGCTTTTACCGCGCACCCGCCCAATCGTCAATCAGTCGCATGTGCATTGGGTGCCCTGACGACCCCGCCGGGAATTGAGTTGCTCCCGGCCGAGCCGGCCGATATCATGACCGGCTGAGGCTTCGGCCTAAAGAATACGTTGAATCAATAATTTAAGGGCGGCTTTTCAAGCCATGCTGCAATCGATCCGCTCCCGGGCTTCATCCTGGGTCATCAAGATCCTGTTTCTGGTGCTGATCCTGGCCTTCGGCGTGTGGGGCATCGAGGACATTTTCCGCGGCCCCGGGCAGCAAGCCACGGTGGCCACGGTCGGCAACGCCTCGATCTCGGTCGCCGAGCTCAACAGCGAGTTCCGGCGCCAGCTCGACCGGCTGCGGCCGATGTTCGGCGGGCAGCTCGACTCCGACAAGGGGCGCCAGCTCGGCCTGCTCGACCGCTCGCTCGACATGCTGGTCGGCGAAGCGCTGCTGCAGCAGGAGATCAAGCGCCTGGGCATCGCGGTGCCGGACGACGCGATCCGCCAGCGCATCGCCGCCCTTCCCCAGCTCAAGAACGAGGCCGGGCTGTTCGACCCGCGCCGCTTCGAGATGCTGTTGCGCAACAGCGGCCGCTCGGAAGGCGAGTTCATCGCCGGGCTGCGCCAGGAGCTGACCCGCGACCAGCTCGCCGGCACCATCGCGGCCGGCATCCGCACGCCCGCCACCCTGGCCGACACGGTCTTCAGGTTCCGCAGCGAGAAGCGCGTCGCCGACTACGTCGCGGTCGACGCGGCCAGGATGCCGGAGCCGCCGGCGCCCGACGAGGCCGCGCAGAAGGCCTATCTGGAGCAGCACAAGGACCGCTTCTCGACGCCCGAGTACCGCGCATTCGAGTTCGTGCGCATCGACCCGGCGAAGATGGTCGCCGACTTCAAGGTGCCGGACGACCAGCTCAAGGCCGCCTACGACCAGCGCCTCAGCGAGTTCCAGCACCCGGCGAAGCGCGACGTGCTGCAGATGGCCCTGCCGGACGAGGCGACCGCCAAGCGCGCGGTGGACGAACTGGCGCAGGGCAAGGATTTCCTCGCCGTGGCCAAGGAAGTCGCCAACCAGGGCGAGGACGTGGTGAAGCTGGGCGCGGTGTCGCGCGGCGACATCGCCAAGCTGCTGCCCGAGCTGGCGGCGCCGACCTTCGAACTGGCGGTGGGCCAGTCGACCCAGCCGATCAAGTCGCTGCTGGGCTGGCACGTGGTCAAGGTCCTGTCCGAGGAGCCGGCTAGGACCGAGAGCTTCGAGGAGGCCAAGCCGCGCCTGCTCGCCGAGCTGGCGCGCGAGGCCGCGCCCGACGCCATCACCCGCCTGGCCAACCGCTTCGAGGACGAGCGCGCTGGCAGCGGGCAGATGGACGACGCGGCGCAGCGCGCCGGGCTGGTGGCGGTCAAGGTGCCGGCGATGGACCGCGAGGGCCGCGCCCCGGACGGCAAGCCAATCGACGGCCTGCCCCAGGGTGGCGTCGTGGAGCGGGCGGTGTTCGAGTCCGCGGTCAACACCGACGGGCCGATGCTGGAAACGCCGGATGGCGGCATCGTGTTCTTCCGCGTGACGGGCATCTCGCCGCCGGCGGTGAAGCCCTTCGAGCAGGTCCGCGAGCAGGTGGTGCAGGCGATCGTGGCCGAGAAGCGCCTGGAGGCCGCCAAGGCCGAGGCCGAGGCGATCCAGGCCAAGGTGAAGGGCGGGGCCACGCTGGCCGCCGCCGCCGGCGAGGGCGTCGAAGTGAAGACCACCCAGCCCTTCACCCGCGACGACCGCGCCGCCTTCGGCCGCCCGGCGGCGTCGCTGGTCGCCGACCTGTTCAAGGCCAGCGCCGGCGACACGGCGATCGCCCAGAGCGGCCCCGGCTACATCGTCGCCCAGTTGAAGTCGATCGCCCCGGCCGACCCGGCGGCCGACGCCCCGGCGCTCGCCCAGGTCGCCGACGCGCTGCGCCAGCAGATCGGGGCCGACGTCTACGCCCAGTTCAACAACGCGCTGCGCAGCCGCTTCGGGGTCGAGGTGAAGCAGTCGGTCGTGGACGGGATGTTCAAGAACTGAGGGCGTAGCGCGCCGGTAGAATAGCAACGGGCGCGTCTCGCTACTGGCAAGACGCGCCCGCTTTCTCCAGGGGATCGCGGATCGCTCCACGGGCCTGGGCTTCCTGATACCGGGCCGGTATCTACGTCAACAATGCCTTGGCGGGCCGATGGTTGCAGGCCCGGGCGAAAATTTTCCGCGGCCTAGCGCGACGGCGGCGGTGCGGCCGGAACTCCCGGATTCTGCTGCCGTTTTTCGGCCGGGGTGGCTCCGGGGTCCTGGTCCTCGATGACCTCCTCCGGCTCCGGCCGGCCCTTCGGCACGACCGTGGTCGGGCGCTCGGCATCCTCGCCGCCGGCGAGCAGGGGAACAATACGGTCGGGATCGCGCATGGAACGCTCCTGTCTTGCGTTCAGGAGCGAACGGCCCGCCGCGGGTCTCGGTTCCGCCTACCCCAGCCGGACCTCCTCCAGGTCCAGCTCGCGCTGGATGCGCAGCATCACCTCGTCGCCGATCTCGCCGTCGCGGCGCAGCTTCCACAGGCGCCGCCGCGCCGCCGCGATGGCCGAGAGCCGGATGTCGCGCAGCGGCCCCGGCGTCGCGCCCGATTCTTGGTCGCCGTAGCGCACCTCGACATCGCGCAGGCGGTGGGCGTAGTCCTCGCGGATCGTCTTGGCCACGGCATGCGGGATGTCGCCGTCCGCCAGCGCGCAGCGCCGCTCGATCTCGACCATGGCCGCGTGGATCGTCTTGGTCCGCGCCACCCGCTCCTCGGCGCGTTCGTCGGAATCCGCACCGACGCGCAGGAGCCGGATCAACGGTCCCAGCGTCAGCCCCTGCAGCACCAGCGTCACCAGGATCACGGCGTAGCTGAGGAAGATGACCAGCTCGCGATAGGGGAAAGGGTCGCCCTGCTGGGTATTGAGCGGCAGCGCCAGGGCGATGACCAGCGACACCACGCCGCGCATCCCCGACCACGCCACCACGACGACGCTGCTGAGCTTGGGCCGGCGCCCCTCGCGGCGGATCTGGCGGAACACCAGGCCCTCGAGATAGGTGGCGCGGAATACCCAGACGAAGCGCACCACGATGACCGTCGCCGACACCGCGGCCGCCCACCCGACCAGCGTCAGCGGGGATTGCGCCGTGAGCGCATCTAGGGCGCGCGGGAGTTCCAGCCCGATCAGGATGAAGACGACGATGTTGATCAGGAACACCACAATGTCCCAGACCGTGTGGGCCTGGATCCGGGTCTGGGCCGAGAAGGTCTGCGGCGAGTACCAGCCGCGCACGAGGCCCGCCGCCACCACCGCGACCACGGCCGAGACATGCGCCTCCTCCGCCGCCAGGAACACGGCGAAGGGCAGCCCGAGCGACAGGGTGATCTCGCTCGGCGGATCGGCGATGACGCGCTGGATCTGCACCGACACCCATCCCGCCGCAGCACCGAGCGCAACGCCGCCGAGCCCGACCAGCGCGAACTCGCCGATGGCCGCGGGCAGCGAGAACATGCCGGTCAGGACCGCGACCAGCGCGAACTTGTACAGCACCAGGCCGGCGGCGTCGTTGAGCAGGCTCTCGCCCTCGATGATGGTGATGATCCGGCGCGGGATGTTCAGGTGTCGCATGACCGCCGTCGCCGCCACGGCGTCGGACGGCGACACGATGGCGCCGAGCACGAAGGCGACCGCCCAGGGCATGCCGGGGATCAGCAGCTTGACGACGACCGCGACGGCCGCCGCCGTGACCAGCACCAGGCTGATCGCCAGGATCGCGATCGGGCGCCAGTTGGCGCGGAAGTCGCGCCAGGACGTGAAGATCGCCGCCTGGTAGAGGATCGGCGGCAGGATCAGGCTGAGCGTCAGGGCCGGGTCGATGCCGACGCGGGGCAGGTCCGGCATGAAGCCCAGCGCCAGCCCGCCCAGGACGAGGGCGATCGGATACGGCACCCGGAACCAGCGCGCGACGAGGCTGAGCGCGATGGCGCAGGCGAGCAGTCCCAGGACCAGGGTCATGCGGCGGGCCTTGCCATGCGAAAGCCATCTCGTGTGCGGTCGACCGCCGTCGGTGTAGCGGCCCGACCGGGTAATCGCAAGCAAGCGGGAACTTATCCCCATCGCCAGCGTTCTGACCGCACCTCAACCCCCGCCCCCTGGAGGCTGTCCATGACGAAGCTTGCCCCGATGAAGCTGGCCACGTTGGCCGCGACCGCGATGATCCTGCTCGCGCCCCTCACCAACGCCCAGGCTAACGCCCAGACCGCGACCGTCACGCAGATCACCGTGATCGAGCCGGCGACGGTGATGAAGGGCTACCGCGCGTCGAAGATCGTCGGCGCGACTCTCACCAACGAGGCCAACGAGACCGTCGGCAAGATCGACGACCTGGTAATCCGCGCGGACGACAAGGTCGTCGTCGCGATCGTGTCGGTCGGCGGCTTCCTGGGCGTCGGCGACCGCCTGGTCGCGGTGCCCTACGAGTCGATCGCCTGGCGCGAGAACACCGGCGTGCTGCCCGGTGCTACCAAGGACCGGCTGAAGACCTTCCCCGAGTTCAAGTACGCCGCGCGCTAGGCCCTCCCGCCAGCAGCGGCCGAAAGGGCCGTCCGCCGCGCCGGCGGGCGGCCTTTTTGCTTGCGTCCGCTTCCCCCTGGACAGCAGCGAAGCTTCTTTGCTACCAAGCACGTCCTTCAAGGGGCCGTTGCCCCAGCTTTCGACGGGGGCTGTTGCCCCAACCGTGCGGGCGTCCAAACCCGCATGCGACATAGACCCGAGGACCCGCCGCCATGCATCCTACGTTCGACGACTTCGCCGCCCTTTTTCGTGCCAAGCGGTCGCAAGTGGTCTGGACGCGGCTGGTCAGCGACCTCGAAACCCCCGTCTCCGCGATGCTGAAGCTGGCCGAGGGCCGGCCCTACAGCTTCCTGTTCGAATCCGTCGAGGGCGGCGCGGTGCGCGGCCGCTACTCGATGATCGGGCTCCGCCCCGACCTCATCTGGCGCTGCCGCGGCGACAAGGCCGAGGTCAACCGCCGCGCGCTGACCGGCAACGGCGAGCATTTCGAGCCGCACGGCGAGGGCGCGCTCGACAGCCTGCGCGCGATCATCGCCGAAAGCCGCATCGATATCCCCAAGGGCCTGCCGCCGATGGCCTCGGGCCTGTTCGGCTACATGGGCTACGACATGGTCCGGCTGATGGAGCGCCTGCCGGACAACAACCCGGACGAGCTCGGCATCCCGGACGGCATCTTCTTCCGCCCGACCGTGATCGCGATCTTCGACACGATCGAGGACCACGTGACCGTCGTGACGCCGGTGTTCTTCGACCCGGAAATCGGCGCCAAGGCCGCCTATGACCGCGCGCTGGAGCGGCTCAACGAGGTGGTGCTCGACTTCGGCCGCTCCCTGCCCCATCGCCGCGAGCCGGTGGCCGACACCGCCGTGCTGCCCGCCCCGGCCTCGAACACGACGCGCGAGCAGTACCACCAGATGGTCGAGCGGGCGAAGGAGTACATCCGCGCCGGCGATGCCTTCCAGGTGGTGCCGTCGCAGCGCTTCTCGGTGCCGTTCCGCCTGCCGCCCTTCGCGCTCTACCGCGCGCTGCGCCGGCTGAACCCCTCGCCCTTCCTGTTCCACCTCGACTTCGGCGATTTCGCCGTGGTCGGCTCGAGCCCCGAGTTGCTGGTCCGCCTGCGCGACGGCAAGGTCACGATCAGGCCGATCGCCGGCACCCGCAAGCGCGGGCTCACGCCCGAGGAGGACAAGGCGCTGGCCGAGGACCTGCTCGGCGATCCCAAGGAGCGCGCCGAGCACCTGATGCTGCTCGACCTGGCGCGCAACGACGTGGGCCGCGTCGCCAAGATCGGCAGCGTGCGCGTGACCGAGAAGTTCAAGGTCGAGCTCTACTCGCACGTCATGCACATCGTCTCGAACGTCGAGGGCGAGATCAACCCGGACTACGACGCGATGGACGCGCTGACCGCGGGCTTCCCCGCCGGCACGGTCTCGGGCGCGCCCAAGGTCCGCGCCATGGAGATCATCGACGAGCTGGAGGTCGCGCGCCGCGGCGTCTACGCGGGCTGCATCGGCTACTTCGCCGCCAACGGCACGATGGACAACTGCATCGCGCTCCGGACCGCCGTGGTGAAGGACGGCGTCATGTACGTCCAGGCCGGCGGCGGCGTGGTCGCCGACAGCGATCCCGAGTCCGAGTACCAGGAGACGATCAACAAGTCCCGCGCGCTCATCCGCGCCGCCGAGGAAGCCGTGCGGTTCGCGTCAGGGCGGGGGTAGCCCTACCCCAACCGCTGGACCAGCCACGGCAGGAAGATGTCCATCCTGTAGTCCACGTCGGTGTGGTTGTCGTCGTATTCCTCGTAGACATGGTCGATGCCGAGGCGGGTCAGCTCGCGGTGCAGGCGGCGCATGCCGAAATGGATGCGGAACTGGTCGTGGTCGCCGCAGTCCATGTAGAGGCCCTTGAGCCGGCGCAGGCTGTCCTCGCACTCGTCGGCCAAGAGCGACGGGTCGTGGCTCAGCCAGTTGGCCCAGCGCTCGGGAATGCGCTCGGCCGTGTGCGGGTCGCAGGGCAGGCGGATGTTGAGATGGCACGAAGGGTCGGGGTCGAAATGCGCGCCCATGGCCAGGAACATGCGGGCGTGGCGCTCCGCCTCGGTCACCTTGTCGGCAGCCTCGAAATGGTCGAAGAACGTCTTTATGTCCATCTTGTGCTCGCGCAGCACGTCGAGCGCCTTGTACATCTCGGGCAGCTGCAGGGCGTCGAAGCCCATGTCGCCGGAATTGCACGCGGCGACGGCCCAGAACCCGCCGTGGTGCATGGCGTGCCAGATGGCGCCGTAGCCGCCGGACGACTTGCCGAAGCAGCCGCGCCGCCCCTGCCCGCCGCAGGCGAAGCGCTCCTCGACGAAGGGCACGATCTCCTGGACCAGGTAGTCCTCGTAGCGCCCGGTGCCGGCGCTGTTGATGTACTGGTTGCCGCCGATCCGGGTGATGCAGTCGGGGAAGGCGACGACGACCCGGCCGAGCCTGCCCGTCGCGACCAGGCGGTCGAGGCGCTCGGGCACGTTCTCGCCGATGTTCTTCCAGTTGGTATGGCCCATGCCCGAGCCGCCCCAGCCCGGCATGTCGACCAGCAGCGGCAGGCGTTCGGCCGCCGTCCAGCCCGGCGGCGTCCAGACATGCAGCGCGCGGCGGAAAGGATCGCCGAGCGGGTTGTCCCGGAGCACGGCGGATTCGTGCACCAGGCGATGGACGGTGCCCTCGGGCTGGTCATGGCTTCTGCGCACGCTTGCGGTCTCCCGGCGTTGCCCCGGCGATGCGGGGGATTTGGCCCGTGCCAATTTGACATGGGTCATTGAATCCCCGGCATGCTAGGTCAAACTAATATGATGAGCACGTCCACCCTGCGACTCGTCCTGATCCTGGCCGCGGCGACCTTGCCGCTGGGCCTGGCGCCCGATGCCCGCGCCGACAACGCCGCCAACAAGGCGCGCGCGGCGCTCGACGAATGCCTGAAGAACCTGCCCCTCGACAAGCTTTCCGACGAGAAGGCGATCGGCGACTGCCTCGCCCAGGCGCAGGGCGCCGCGGAGAAGGACGACAAGCGCAAGGGCCAGATCGAGTTCCAGCGCCGGCTGGACGACATGGACCGGATGATCGAGCGCACCCGCCGCACGACGCCCTACGGGCGCTGAGGCGGCGGCAGGACGGCCCCCTACTTCTCCCGCACTCGGCACATTGTCAGGTCGACGCCCTGTTCGCCGGTGGAGAACAGGGTCAGCACGGTGGGGTCGGCCTGGGCGCGGTTCGGATGACGCGCGATCAGCGCCACCACCGTGTCGACCTCGACCGGCAGCGGGCTGACCGCGTAGCCCTTGTCCTTC
Organism: Rhodospirillales bacterium; assembly: GCA_016792605.1. Lineage (GTDB taxonomy): Bacteria > Pseudomonadota > Alphaproteobacteria > JAEULC01 > JAEULC01 > JAEULC01. The sequence goes on along the minus strand of JAEULC010000076.1, from coordinate 1,243 downwards.
AGCCCCTTCTCGGCCGAGGCGACGATCGTCTGGGCGCGGTCGGGATCCTCCTCGGGGAAGCGCCAGCGATACATCTCGGTGCCGCGGCAGGCGAGCGCCAGCGACTCGACGAGCTGCAGCGCGAGGGTTTCCTGCTCCTGGTCGTTCGAGCGCTGCGGCCGGTCGGCGAAGGGCAGCTTGGCGATGCCGGTCTGCGCCACGCCGGCGCCGGCGCGCGGCTGCTGCGCCATCGCTGAAGCCGGCAGGGCCAGCAAGGCCAGGATCGAAAGAGCGCCGCCGATACGCATGGACCTGCTCACTGTTTTGCAGCGGTCGCGGCAAGATGCCGCCGCATCACCAGGGCGGAAATCGGCGCCAGCGTCAAGCCGCGCTCGGCCAGGGTCGGCAGCCAGCGCTCCAGCGCCTCGGTCGTGCGGTCGTGCGGGTGGCCGATCGCGACCGCCTGGCCGACGCGCTTGGCGATGCGCTCGATGTCGTCCAGTCGCGCCCGCACCGACTCGCGGCTTTCCTCGTGGTCGATGAAGACGTCGCGCGCCGTGCCGGCCATGCCGAGATGGCCGGCGATCGCCGCCGCCACGGTCTCGCGCGAGGTGCGCGAGTCGACGAACAGCAGCCCGCGGTCGCGCAGCTCCTCCAGCACCGGCAGCAGCGCGTTGGCGTCGGCGGTCATGCGGCTGCCCATGTGGTTGTTGGCGCCGACATAGCCGTCGAAGCGCCCGAGATGCAGCGCCAGGCGGCGCAAGAGCTCGTCGCGCGGGATGCGCGTGGTCAGCGCGTCGGGGCCGGGATTCTCGCCGGCCGCCATCGGCTCCATCGGCAGGTGCACCATCAGCTCGTGGCCGCGCCGCCGCGCCTCCTCGGCCTGGCGCTGCACGTCCTGCGCGTAAGGCAGGAACGAGATCGTCAGCGGCCCGGGTAGCCGCAGCGCGCGGGCCGTGCGCACGCGGTCGGGCCCGGCATCGTCGATGATGATGGCGACCAGCTTCAACCCGCGCGCGTCCTGGAACGGCACCGAATTGAGCCGCCAGGTGGCGGTAGCGCCGTCGCCGATCCTCGGCTCGGGCCGCACCGGTTCGGGCCCTGGCGTCAGCGCGGCGAGCTGTGGCGGCGGCGCGGCGGGCAGCGCCTCCGGCTCCACGACGCGCGGCGCGTCGGTGAACTCCGCGGCCTTCGACTCCAGGACGGGCTCGGCCTGCCCCGACGCCGGCGATGTCGCCGCCACCTCGTCGGCCGGGCGCTCGTG
>JAEULC010000068.1 GCA_016792605.1 Rhodospirillales bacterium | reverse complement strand
AGGCCGGCCAGGATCTTCGTCTCCAGGGCTTCCATGCGCCGGGCTTCGGCGTCCTTCAGGTGATCGTGGCCGAACAGGTGCAGCACGCCGTGAACCACGAGGTGGCTCAGGTGATCGCCCGCGCGCTTGCCCTGGTCCCTGGCCTCGGCGAGCACCGTCTCGAGCGCCAGCACCACGTCGCCCAGCGGCGCCATCGCACCATCCGGATCGACGCCGCCATCGTTCGGAAAGGACAGCACGTTGGTCGGCTTGTCCTTCCCGCGATAGTCGCGGTTCAGCTTGCGCACCGTCGCGTCGTCCGACAGCACCACGGCGATCTCGCCCGCATGATGCTTCTTCGCCTTCACCGCCGCAGCGCAGGCTGCACGTTCGGCCAGCGCCTGCACGCCGGGCACGGCACGGCGCCAGCGCGACGCATCGACGCGCACCACGATGCCTATCGCATCAACGCCCACGGGACTTGTCCCGCTTGTCTTCGCCCAGGATGCCGAGCGGCAGGGACGGGTCCTCGGCGGCCTCGTAGGCCTGCACGATGCGCGTCACCAGCGGATGGCGCACCACGTCCTTGGTGGTGAACTGAACGAAGGCGATGCCCTGCACGCGCTGCAACAGGGTGCGGGCGACGTCGAGGCCCGACTCGGTGCCGCGCGGCAGGTCGATCTGGGTCGGGTCGCCGGTCACCGCCATGCGGCCATTTTCGCCGAGGCGGGTCAGGAACATCTTCATCTGCGTCGGCGTGGTGTTCTGCGCCTCGTCGAGGATGACGAAGGAATTCGCCAGCGTCCGGCCACGCATGAAGGCGAGCGGCGCCACCTCGATCTCGCCCGAGGCCGCGCGCTTGGCCACTTGGTCGGCCGGCAGCATGTCGTAGAGCGCGTCGTAGAGCGGCCGCAGGTAGGGATCGACCTTCTCGCGCAGGTCGCCCGGCAGGTAGCCCAGGCGTTCGCCGGCCTCGACCGCCGGGCGCGACAGGATGATGCGGTCGACCTTGCCGGCGAGCAGCATCGCCACGGCCATCGCCACGGCGAGGTAGGTCTTGCCGGTGCCGGCGGGGCCAAGGCCGAAGACCAGTTCGTTGTCCATTAGCGCGCGCACATAGGCGGCCTGGGTCGGCGAGCGCGGGAAGACATGGCGCCGGCGCGTGAGGATCGAGTTGTCCGGCCCGACGAGACGCGTCAGCGCATCGGAGCCGGCAGCCGGCGCACGCTCGGCGCTCTTCGTCGCCGCCACGGGCTCCTCGCCCTCCGCCGCCATGCGCAGCGCCGCGTCGACCTCGGCGCCGCCGACGACCTTGCCGCGCTCCAGCCGGTCGTAGAGCGCGTTGAGCGTCGCGCGCGCCATCTGCTGCGCCCCCGGCGGGCCTTCGATCGCCAGCCGGTTGCCGCGCGAGATCAGCGAGACGCCAAGGCGCTGCTCGATCCGTGCGAGGTGCTGATCGTGCTCGCCGAAGAGCAGCGGCAGCAGCGAGTTATTGTCGAACTGCAGCATGACCGGCGTGCCGACGGCCATGGGCGTGGAGCCGGTCATGCCGCCACCTGCGCGGTCACGAGCGCGCCGGCCAGGCTGTTGGCGTGGCCGGCCAGGATGCGGATGTCGCGTAGATCGCCCAGCTTGACCTCCGGTGCGTCGACGAAGACGGGTTGCAGATAGGGGCTGCGCCCAAGCACCTGCCCGGCGCGGCGGCCGGGCCGGTCGAACAGCACCGGCATCACCCGGCCGGCGCAGCGCGCGTTGAACGCCTCCTGCTGCCGGCGCAGCAGCGCCTGCAGTTCGTCCAGCCGCGCGGCCTTCACGTCCTCGGGCACCTGGTCGTCCATGTCGGCCGCCGGCGTGCCCGGGCGCTTGCTGTACTTGAACGAGAAGGCCTGGGCGAAGCCGATCTCCTCGACCAGGCGCAGCGTGGCCTGGAAGTCGGCGTCGCTTTCGCCGGGGAAGCCAACGATGAAGTCGGACGACAGCGCCAGGTCCGGCCGCGCCGCGCGCAGACGGTCGATCAGGCGGCGATAGAGATCGATGCCGTGCCTGCGGTTCATCCGCTCGAGGATCGCGTCGGAGCCGGACTGCACCGGCAGATGCAGGAACGGCATCAGCGCGGGCACGTCGCGATGCGCCTGGATGAGGTCGTCGTCCATGTCGCGCGGATGCGAGGTGGTGTAGCGCAGCCGCGCGACGCCCTCGATCTCTGCCAGCGCGCGCATCAGTCGCCCGAGGCCCCAGGTCGATCCGTCCGGTCCGGTCCCGTGATACGCATTGACGTTCTGGCCGAGCAGCGTGATCTCGCGCGCGCCCTGCGCCGCGATGCGCCGCGCCTCGTCGAGCACCGCCTGCACGGGCCGCGAGGTCTCGGCGCCGCGCGTATAGGGCACCACGCAGAAGGTGCAGAACTTGTCGCAACCCTCCTGCACCGACAGGAAGGCGGCGACGCCCTGCGGCGCGCCGGTCTCGGGCAGCGCGTCGAACTTGGAGTCCGGCGGAAAATCCGTGTCGATCACGCCGCGCTCGGACCGGCGCACGCGCTCGATCAATCCGGGGAGACGGTGATAGGCCTGGGGACCGCAGACGATGTCGACGAAGGGCGCGCGGCGCAGAATCTCCTCGCCCTCGGCCTGGGCGACGCAGCCGGCCACGGCGATCAGGAACTCCGCCCCGCCCTGCCGGCGCTCGTCCTTCAGCTTCCTGAGGCGCCCGAGCTCCGAATAGACCTTTTCCGCCGCCTTCTCGCGGATGTGGCAGGTGTTGAGCACCACCATGTCCGCGTCCTCGGGAAGCGCCGCCTGGGCGAATCCCAACGGCGCCAGGACGTCCGCCATGCGGGCGGAGTCGTAGACGTTCATTTGGCAGCCGTAGGTCTTGATAAAGACGCGCTTGGCCAAAGGCTTGGTCAATCGCCCGGGGGCCGCGGACAGCCGCGACAGCGCGAAGGCGTCAAAAAATGCGTCATTTCACAACGATAACACCCGATCCGGCGGGGTTCAAGTCAGCCTCCGCCAGGGGCCTCGCCGGGCAGCCATGGCCGGCCCACCAAGGCCGGGTCGCCAGCGCGGCCGCCAAGCCCTTGGCAACCCGGGATTCGCAGGCTGACGCCACGGCCTTGCGGTCGGGAAAGCCGGCGACTCGGAAAGGCGGGGCAAAGCCGATGTCCACCGCCACGCGCCGCCTCCCGGCCAGGTGCAGCAGGTGCGGCAGCAGAGTCATTTCGCCATGCCAGGCAATCCGGTCGCGGGTCTTATCGTCCAGTGGCTGCCCGTCGAGCGCGCGGTAGGCGATCCACATCGGCTGCACGGCGACATCGGCGGGGAGAGCGGCAAACAGGGCAGGCTTGAACCGGCGCACGGCGCGCCCGTCCGTGCTCGTCCCCTCGGCGAAGAGCACGAGGTTGTCCCCGGCGTCGAGCCGGTCGCGGATCGCCGCCACCTGCTCGGCGACCGCTTCGCGACGCCTGGCCACGAACAGCGTGCGCTGCAGCCGCGCCAGCCCGCCGATCGCCGGCCAGGACGCGACCTCGCCCTTGGCAACGAAGCAGGTCTCGAGCACCGAGCCGAGCACGGTGATGTCGAGATAGGAGACGTGGTTGCAGACGAACAGCGTGGGCCGCGCAGGATTCGGCGTTCCGGTGATCCGCAGCTCGATCCCCAGCCGGGCCGCGGCGCGCGCATGGAACCAGCGCGCCAGCGCATCCGCCCGGCGCGGGGCGTGGCGGACAAGGCCCGACTGCACCGGCGCCAGCCCGAGCGCGAGCGCGCCCATGGCGCCGAGCCTCCAAGCCGCGCGGAGAGACGACGACCGGCTCACGCCGCGATCAGCTCTTCGGGCTGCTGGCGCGCGTAGTGCCGGCGGTATCGTTCTGGCATCAGGCTGGTCTTCACCACGATGCAGACATCGGTGGTGTTGAACGCTGCGTCGACCACCGCCCCGTCGCCGACGAAGCCGCCAAGGCGCAGATAGCCCTTGAGCAGCGGCGGCAGGGCAATGGCGGCCGGCGGCGAGTCGCAGCGCATCTCGACCCGCCGCTCCGGCAGGGCGCGGGGCCGCAGCTCCGGCGGCGCCAGGTGATGCGCGTGCAGGTACCCCAGCGCGTCGCGCAGTCCGGCCGGATCGGTACCGGGAAAGCTGGCGCAGCCGAACATCGCGGTCACGTCATGGGCGAAGACATAGCGCGCGATTCCCTGCCACAGCAGCGCCATCGCGCCGCCGGTGCGGTAGGCGGGATCGATGCAGCTGCGGCCGAGTTCCAGCAATTCGCCCGGCTGGGCGAGCAGCGGCGCCAGATCGAATTCCTGCACCGAGTAGAATCCGCCTCGCCGCATCGCCACCGACCGGCGCAGCAGGCGGTACGTGCCCACGACCCGCGCGCAGTCGAGGACGACCAGATGGTCGCAGGCCTGGTCGTAGCCGTCGACATCGCGCCGCGCCAGGCGGCACAGCGCATCGCCCTGCGCCTTGAACTCGTCGAAAAACACGCGGTAGCGCAGCGCCGAGGCGGCTTCCAGCTCGCCCGGGGTTCGCGCCAGGCGAACCTCCAGGTCACGATCCCGCACCCGTGCCGCGGTGGGACGATCCGGCATGACTCGGCCTCGCTGCCCGTTTCGCGGGCGACGATAAGACCGGCCAATGACAGCGATATGATGGATCGGCGGGACGTTTGTGACGCCCCGCCCGTGTGCCTACCAGGGCTAGTTGGCTTTGCCTTCGGCGCGCTTGATCGGCACGGCGTAGATCTCGAGCCGGTGGTCGACGATCCGGTAGCCGAGCTGCTCGGCGACGGTGCGCTGCAGCGCCTCGATCTGCTCGTTGCGGAACTCGACCACCTTCCCTGATTCGATGTCGATCAGGTGGTCGTGGTGCGATTCGGGAATTTCCTCGTAGCGCGACCGGCCATCGCCGAAATCGTGCTTCTCGAGAATGTTCGCCTCTTCGAACAGGCGCACCGTGCGATAGACCGTGGCGATCGAGATCTTCGGGTCCACGGCCGAGGCGCGCTTGTGAACCTGTTCGACGTCCGGATGGTCGGCGGCGTCGGAGAGCACGCGCGCGATCACGCGACGCTGCTCGGTCATCTTCAAGCCCTTCTCGATGCACAGCCGTTCGATTCTAGACGGCACCAGCAAATCCTTTCCCCCGCAGCGCGACAGCGCGCGGACCCCCACGTCAATGCTGCGAACGACTATACCGCCACGCGCTGCGACGCCCAACTATTCAAAGGGGTTGAATACCCACAAAATCCTGCCGCGAATGACTACTGATCGCGCGCTAACGTGCCCGACAGGCGATCAATTCTCCGCTCACCCACGCCCGCGGCTGCGCGACTTGCCGAGGCCGATATCCTTGGCCAGCTTGCTGCGGTGCTTCGCGTAGGCAGGGGCCACCATCGGGTAGTCCGCCGGAAGATCCCATCGCTCGCGATACTGCGCCGGCGTCATGCCGTAGGCGGCCATCAGGTGGCGCTTCAGCATCTTCAGCTTTCGGCCGTCTTCCAGGCAGACGATGTATTCCGGCGTCACCGACTTCTTGATCGGCACGACCGGCTCGGGACGCGCCTCCGCCGGCGCCTGGCCGTTGCCGAGGCCCTGCAGCGAGCGATAGACCTCGCCGATCAGCTTGGGGAGGTCGGCAAGCGGCAGCTGGTTGCGGCCGACATGAGCGGCAACGATCTGGGTCGTCAGCGCCAGGATGTCCGGCTGCTGCGGGAGGGAAGCCGTCTCCGCGGTCTTGGCCATCAGCTTCATCCTTGGCGCAAAAGTGGTGATGCTTATTTATAGGCGACGCCCGACTGTTTCTCAACCATTTGATGCAGAAAATCCTGGCCGACCTCGCCGGTCAGCGCAGGCCGAGATCGGTCGCCATGACCAGGGCATCCGCCGGACCCTCGCCGCCCGATTCCGCGTAGTAGCCCTTGCGGCGCCCGACCTCGCCGAATCCAACCGACCGGTACAGTGCCAGCGCCGCATTGTTGCGCACCGAGACTTCCAGCAGCAGGCGGGCCGCGCCGCCCGCCTTCGCCTGCGCCATCGCCGCGCTCATCAGCGCACGGGCGATGCCCCGGCGGCGCGCCTCGGGCAGGACGGCGAGGGTCAGCACCTCGGCCTCGTCGGTAACGATCCGGCAGAGGATGAAGCCCTGCGGCGCCTCGCCGGTCAGCGCCAGCAGGCCGAACACGCCGGGCTGTCTCAGCAGGCCGCCGAATGTCTCGGCCGACCAGGACGCATCGGCGGCCCGCGCATGGATCGCCGCGGCGACGCCGGCCGCGACCGGAGGCAGTGCTGCCAGCGCGAGCGTCATCCGCGCCGGACGGGCGCCGGGGTGACGTCGGGTGCGCGTAGGTAGAGCGGCCGCATCGCATCGCCCGGCGCGCCCGCCGCGTGCCGCGCCGCCGCCAGCTCGGCGACGATCGCGACATCGAGAACCCCGGCCTTCGCCGCGACGATTGCATCGGCACCGGCACGGCGCAGGCGGTCGGAAAGCGCCGCCGTCGCGTCGCCGGCCAGCACGACTGGAACGTCGGCCAGCATCGCGGCCGCCCGGTCGATGGTCACGACCTGCCCCTCGCCTATTGCCCGGGCGTCGCCGTCGAACACCTGCACGAAGAGATCGTCGCGCCGCGTGTCGATCGCCGCGGCGATGCGGCGCCCCGAGCGTTCCGCTGGCGAAACCGCGCGCGCCGCGATCGCGAGCGTGCTGAAGCCGTAGCACGGCAACCCGGTCGCCAGCGCCAGGCCACGCGCCGTCGCCAGGCCTGCGCGCAGCCCGGTGAAGGATCCCGGCCCGAGCGTGGTGGCGATCGCCGCCAGGTCGCCGAAGCCAATCCCGGCCTCGTCGAGCGTCGCGCGGATCATCGGCACCAGCACCTCGGCCTGGCCGTGCGTCATCGTCCGGCCGCTACGCGCGAGCGCGCGGCCGTCGCGCCACGCCACCGCCGAACAGGCGCCGCCGGCGCAGTCGAAGGCCAGGATGGGACCCTGCGTCATCGTCGGGCCCAAATCATGCCACCCCCGGCCCGACGCGTGCTATCGTGCCGACGGGGTGAGTCCACATACAGGAGTTGGTCTGGCGATGGCGCTGGTGGAAATCGCGCCGCCCGCGTTCGACGTCTTTGTCGATCTGCGCTACGCGACGGCGGATAATCTGACGGGAAAGCCGATCTACCGGCGGGCGAATTGCTACCTGCACCGCCACGCGGCCGAGCGCCTGCTGCGCGCGACGCAGCTCGCCGCCCCGCTCGGCTACAAGCTCTACATCTTCGACGCCTACCGGCCGCCGGCCGCGCAATGGGCGCTGTGGAATCATCTGCCGAACCCCGACTTCATCGCCGATCCGCGCCGCGGATCGCCGCACGGGCGCGGCGTCGCCGTCGACCTCACGCTGGCCACGCCCGACGGGCAGCGGCTGGACATGGGCACCGGCTTCGACGCGATCACGCCGCTCTCCTATCACGCCGACACCGCCGTGTCGCCCGAGGCGCAGCGCAACCGCCTCCTGCTGCTCGGCATCATGTCGGCCGCGGGCTTTGACTTCTATTCCAAGGAATGGTGGCACTACCAGCTCTTCCAGTCGCGCACCTATCCCCTGATCGACGACGGCGCCATGGCGCCGTCGATGATGTAGAGTCTTGCCGTGCACCGCGCCGTCGCCCTCGCCGGATTGTTGCTGGCGGACCTCGCCGTCGGGGCGGGCCTCGCGACCGCGGCGCGCGCGGGCGACAGCGCGGTCATCCTCGCCTATCCGCGCCTGGGGCCCGGGCGGCCGATCTCGACCGTCACGCTGGAGCAGTTCGAGGCGCATCTGAGCGAGCTGAAGTCCGGCCCCTACACGGTGATGAAGCTGGCCGACATCGTCGAGGCGCTGCGCCAGGGCGCCGAGCTGCCCGACCGCGCGGTGGCGCTGACCTTCGATTCCGGCCTGCGCTCGGTCTATCGCGACGCCTGGCCGCGGCTGCGCGA
>JAEULC010000065.1 GCA_016792605.1 Rhodospirillales bacterium | reverse complement strand
GCCTGTTCCGCCGGCAGCTTGTCGCCGAGCAGCGCCAGCCCCATCGCCCTGGCCGTGCCCACCAGCCGCGGCAGGAAGTAGGTGCCGCCGCAATCCGGCATCAGGCCGATCCGGCAGAAAGCCTGGATGAAGCTGGCGGAGCGCGCCGCCAGCACGATGTCGCAGGCTAGCGCCAGGTTTGCCCCCGCGCCGGCCGCGACGCCGTTGACGGCGCAGACCACGGGCATCTCCAGCGCGCGCAGCGCCAGGACCAGCGGGTTGTAGAGCGTCGACAGGGTGTGGCCGAGGTCGGGCGGCGCGGCACCCTCGCCCATCACCCGGTCGCTCAGATCCTGCCCGGCGCAGAAGCCCCGCCCCGCCCCGGTCAAGAGCAGGCAGCGCGCCGTTCCCCCTTCGCCCACGCGCTTCACCGCGTGCTTGAGTTCGGCGTGCATGGTCGCGGTGAAGCTGTTGAGCTTCTCCGGCCGGTTGAGCGTGATGGCGGCGACGCCCGCCTCCTCGGCGAACAGGATCGTGCTGTAGGTCATGCAGGCGGTTCCTCCCCCGGCGCAATGAGGCGGGCATGATAGCCTACGCATCGCGACGGACAGACCCTATACTGCCCGCGGATTGAGCGATGACGGGGATGGAATGACTGCCGCCGATCAAGGCCAGGGCCCTTCCGTGGGCGACTACGCACTGGAGGACCAGATCGGCTATGTGCTGCGCAAGGCGCACCAGCGCGCGACCGCCGTGTTCCTGGCCCGGTTCGGCGAGCCGGAGCTCACGCCGACCCAATGGGCGGCGCTGGTGAAGCTCAGCGACACGGGCGGCGCGTCGCAGAACCAGCTCGGCCGCATGACGGCGATGGACCCGGCGACGATCCAGGGCGTGGTGCGGCGGCTGGAGGAACGACGCCTGATCGAGCGCGCGAGCGATCCCGAGGATCGCCGCCGCTCGATGCTGAAGCTGACGCCGCCGGGCGAGGCGCTGGTCGGCCGGCTGCGCGGAGATGCCCACGCGGTCAGCCGCGCCATACTCGAGCCCCTGAGCGGCGAAGAGCGCCAGACCCTGCTGCGGCTGCTCGGCGCCATCTCCTAGAAAAGCAGAGGGGGCGAGACCGTCGCCGGCGTCGCGCCCTTCGCCTGGAAACGACGCTGTCCTACTTGTAGCTGCGCTCGAAGCGGCCCGGCTCGCGGTATGGCGTGCGGACCTTGTAGATCGCTTCCGCGCGCGCATTGGTCTTGCAGCTCTCGCGCTGCGCCTGGTCGTCAAGCTGGTTGCAGGCGCGGATCTGCAGGGCAAGCTGCGAAGTCGACGGGGTGGGCTCGGCGGCGACGGCGGCGCCGAAGCTGCCGAGGAGCAGCGCGGTAGCGAGTGCGTAGCGGATCATGTGTCCCTCCTTCATGGAAATCGCGGGCGGTCGGTGCATGGGTTGGCGCAAGGCCGGCCTCCCGTACGTTCGGGAACCGGATTCGATGCGCGCGAGTATCGCCACACCTCGGCCTCACGCGGGGTCACGGGCCCGTCAGGATTTCTGCGTCCCGGGCAGGGGAGCCATGCAATTACATAACGATCGTTATTTAATGTGTGATCTTGCAATCGCCCGCCTTGACACTATGCCGCGTTTCCGCCCTAATCATACGTATACGAATGATCTACCGTGCGGGGGAGCAACGGACGGTGGGCTATCTGCGTCCGACAAGCGTCGATGAGGCGGTGGGGGCCTTGGCGGCAAGCCCGGCCGGCGGATCGGGCTGGGTCGTCCTGGCCGGCGGAACCGACCACTATCCCGCCCGCGTGGGCCCCAGGGCCGCGGAAGACATCCTGGACATCTCGCGGGTCGCGGGGTTGCGCGGCGTCGCCGAGACCGATTCCGGATGGCGCATCGGCGCGCTGACCACCTGGACCGAGGTGATCGAAGCCGACCTGCCGCCGCTGTTCGACGGGCTGAAGCTCGCCGCGCGCGAGGTCGGCGGGGTGCAGATTCAGAATCGTGGCACGGTCGCCGGCAATCTCTGCAACGCCTCGCCCGCCGCCGACGGCATCCCGCCGCTGCTCAGCCTCGACGCCATGATCGAGCTCGCCTCGGCGAAGGGCACGCGGCGGCTGAAGCTCGCCGAGTTCATACAAGGCAACCGGCGCACGGCGCGGCGCAGCGACGAATTGGTCACCGCTATTCACCTGCCGCGCCCTGCGAACGCAGCAAAGGGCGACTTCCTGAAGCTCGGCGCGCGCAAGTACCTGGTGATCTCGATCGTCATGGCCGCAGGCGTGATCGAGCGCACGGCGGACCGCAAGGTCGCGGCGGCGCGGATTGCGGTCGGCGCCTGCTCGGCGGCGGCGCAGCGCCTCTCGGCGCTCGAACAGGCGCTCGCCGGCCAGCCATTGGATACAAATCTGCGCGCGCTGGTCACGGAAATGCACCTGGCGCCGCTCGCGCCGATCGACGACGTGCGCGGCTCGGCCGGCTACCGGCTGGATTGCGCGCTGACCATCGTGCGGCGGCTCGTGGACAGGCTCGCGTCATGATCGCCTTCACCCTCAACGGCAAGGCCGTATCGGTCGAGGCGCCGCCCGAGCGGCGGCTGACCGACCTGCTGCGGCTGGACCTCGGCCTGACCGGCACTAAGGTGGGCTGCGAGGCCGGCGATTGCGGCGCCTGCACCGTGCTGATCGATGAGCGCCAGGTCTGCGCCTGCATGGTGCCGGCGGCGCAGGCCGATGGCAGCGCCATCGTCACCGTCGAGGGCCTGGCGCCCGCCGGCGAGATCTCCGCCCTTCAGCGCGCCTTCCATCGCCACGGCGCGGCGCAGTGCGGCATCTGCACGCCCGGCATGCTGATGGCGGCCGAGGACCTCCTGCGCCGCAATCCCGCGCCGAGCGAGGCCGAGACTCTGGACGCGCTGGGCGGCGTGCTGTGCCGCTGCACCGGCTACCGCAAGATCGTCGAGGCGATCTCGGACGTCGCCGCCAACCGGCCCGACGCTGTAGCGCCCGCGGTTGGCGACGCCGTGGGAGCGCGCATCGGCCGCGTCGACGGCATCCGCAAGCTCGACGGCACCGAGCGCTTCGGCGACGACGTGGCGCCGGAAGACGCGCTGTGGCTGCGCGCCGTGCGCTCGCCCCACGCCCGCGCGACCTTCACGCTCGGCGAGCTCGCGCCGCTGCACGCGAAATATCCCGGCCTGGTGCGCGTCTTCACCGCCAAGGACGTGCCGGGCAATAACGGCTTCGGCATCTATCCGACGGTGAAGGACCAGCCGGTGCTCGCCGACGGGCAGGTGCGCTATCGCGGCGAGGCCGTGGTCGCCCTGGTCGGTGACCGCGCGACGATCGAGACGATCCGCGACGACGAAGTGCCGATCCAGTGGCAAGCGCAAACACCGCTGATCGGCTGCGCCGCCGCCACGGCGCCCGGCGCGCCTGTTCTGCACGCCAACCTGCCGGACAATATCCTGATCAAGGGGCGCGTCGCGCGCGGCGATGTCGAACGCGAACTCGCGGCGGCGCATGTCACCGCCGAGGCTGAGTTCGAGACCAGCTTCGTCGAGCACGCCTATATCGAGCCCGAGGCCGGATTCGCCCGGCGCGTCGGCGACCGCATCGAGATGATGGCGGTAACCCAGCAGCCGGTGGCACATCGCGACGAGATCGCGCAGGTGCTGGGGGTGGCGCCCGACCGCGTGCGCCTGACCGCGACCGCGGTCGGCGGCGGCTTCGGCGGCAAGCTTGACCTCTCGCTGCATCCCCTGATCGCCATCGCCGCCTGGCATCTCGACCGGCCGGTGCGCTGCGTCTATCGCCGCCCCGAGTCGATGGCCTCGACGACGAAGCGCCACCCCGCCCACGTGAAGGGACGCTGGGGCGCCGACAAGGACGGCAGGCTCGTCGCCATCGACTTCCACGGCGACTTCAACACCGGCGCCTACGCCTCCTGGGGCCCGACCGTCGCCAACCGCGTGCCGGTCCACGCGAGCGGCCCCTATGCGGTGAAAACGGCGCGCGCCACCTCGCGCGCGATCCACACCAACGAGCCCCCCGCCGGCGCCTTCCGCGGCTTCGGCGTGCCGCAGGCCGCAGTGTTGCACGAGTACCTGATGGACCGGCTCGCGGACCAGCTCGGCATGGACCGGCTGGAGTTCCGCCTGGTCAACGCGATCCGGGTCGGCGACGCCACAGCCACGGGGCAGGTGCTGACGCACAGCGCCGGCCTGGCAAAGTGCCTGGAGGAGCTGCGCCCGCACTGGAAGCGCCTGCGCGCCGAGGCCGCCGAGCAGAACCGTCGGACTGGTAACGGTCATGGGGGCAACGGCCACGCGGTGATCCGGCGCGGCGTCGGCATCGGCTGCATGTGGTACGGCATCGGCAACACCTCGATGTCGAACCCGTCGACCATGCGCATCGGCATCTCGGCCGAGGGCAAGGTCACGCTCTATAACGGCGCGGTCGATATCGGCCAGGGCTCGACGACGATCCTGCAGCAGATCGCCGCCGACGCGCTGCGCATCCCGGTCGACCGGATCCAGCAGATCGTCGGCGACACCGACCTCACCGCCGATGCCGGCAAGACCTCGGCCTCGCGCCAGACCCTGGTCTCGGGCAAGGCGGTGGAGATCGCCGCGCTGGACCTGCGCGAGAAGGTGCTGCGCCTGACCAATGCCGGGCCGGAGGGCCGCATCGCGATCGACGGCCCTGTCCTCCGCGTGCAGGACGGCGACGCGACGCGCACGCTGGAACTCCGCACCATGGCGGCGCAAGGCTCGGATGGCGACGTGCTGACCGGCCACGGGCGCTTCGACCCGCCGACCACCCCGCTCGACGAAAACGGCCAGGGCGTGCCCTACGCAACCTATGGCTTCGCGGCGCAGATCTGCGACCTGGAAGTCGACGTGGCGCTGGGCACGGTGAAGCTGCGCCGCTTCGTTGCCGCGCACGACGTGGGCCGCGCGATCAACCCGATGCTGGTCGAGGGCCAGATTCATGGCGGCATCGCCCAGGGCATCGGCTTGGCGCTGATGGAAGAATACATCCCCGGCCGCACCGAGAACCTGCACGACTACCTGATCCCGACGATCGGCGACGTGCCGCCGATCGACATCATCCTGGTCGAGGACCGCGAGCCCGTGGGCCCGTTCGGCGCCAAGGGCATCGGCGAACCGGCGCTGGTGCCGACCGCGCCGGCGATCCTGGGCGCGATCCGCGACGCGACCGGCGCCGTCGTGCGCAAGATTCCAGCATTGCCGCACCGGGTGCGCGAGGCCATCAAACTAGCGCAAGGAGGCACTCAGCCATGAGCGATGTGCAAATTGCCGAGACCGCGAAGGCCGACGACGGCCTGATCCGCTGCGACGCCTGTCCGGTGCTCTGCCGCATCCGCCCCGGCAAGACCGGAGCCTGCGACCGCTACGCCAATGTCGATGGCGTGCTGACCCGCACCGACCCGCTGGTCCTCTCCCAGCGCGTGCTCGACCGCGACGGCAAGCTCGTCCCCTTCTTCGAGGGCTCCGATGCGTGGAAGGGCGAGATCACGCCGCGCGCGCCGGTCTTCGTCACCGGCATCGGCGCCGGCACGACCTATCCCGACTACAAGCCCGCGCCGTTCATCGTCTCGCAGGCCTATGAGGGCGTCGACACGGTCACGGTCGTGACCGAGGGCATCTTCAGCTACTGCAGCGTGAAGGTGAAGATCGACACGGACCGCCATGTCGGCCCCGAGCAGGCGACGGTGAAGTGCGACGGCGAGCCGGTCGGCCACGTGATGACCGCGGAGTACGGCTCGCAGATGCTGTCGCTGGGCGGCGTGCGGCACCTGACCGGCGGCGGCAAGCGCGAGGGCACGGTCACCTGCGACATGATGCTGCGCCTGTGCAACAAGGAGGTGGTCGAGCTGGAGGTCGAGGGCGGCGCCAGGCTGACAATCCAGGCCGGCAAGCCGCCGGTGATCGACACGCACCGGGAAGAGCGCATGCGCGTGGGCTGCGGCTCGGCGACGATCGGCATCTTCGCCAAGCAGTGGCTGGGCCATGCCGACGAGGTGGTGGTGGTCGACGACCACATCACCGGCGTGCTGACCGAGCACCAGGCCGGGCGCTATCTCGACATGAAGCCGGCGGGCATCCGCGTGCGCGGCCGCAAGTCGACCCCGGGCCGCTACTTCCAGGTAGCGCATCCCGGGTCGGGCTGGGGCGGCACCGACGTCACCGACCCGCTCACGATCATCGAGAAGATCGATCCCAAGACCGCCTGGCCGGGCTTGCGCCTGCTGATGGTCAGCACGACCGGCGAGGACTCGGCCTATTTCACCCTCGACGAGAACCTGAAGCCGGTGCCGGCGGCGATGCCCGTACCGCTGCAGACCGTCGTCGACCGCATTGGCGAGAACTGCGAGCCCGCGCTCTGCACCGTGCTGTTCATGGGCGGCGCCGGCGGATCCTTGCGCGCCGGCGTCACCGAGAACCCGGTGCGCCTGACGCGCTCGGTGCGCCAGAGCCTGACGCGCGTCACCTGCGGCGGCGCCCCGGCCTATGTTTGGCCGGGCGGCGGCATCACCGTGATGGTCGACGTGACGCGCATGCCCGACAAGTCCTTCGGCCACGTGCCGACCCCGGCCATGGTGGCGCCCATCGAGTTCACCATGCGGCTCGCGGACTACCAAGCGCTCGGCGGCCATGTCGAGAACGTGGTGCAGCTCGATCGCGTGCTCGGCGCAAAGCGCCAGCGCGGCGAGGCCTGGCGCGGCGACAACCCCTGGCCGCTCGACGTGGTGGGAAATAAGGCATGAGCAGCCCGGTCGCCGCGCTGCTGGGCGACGGGCGGCTGCACCTGCAGCACGGCCCCATCGACCTGGTCATCGGCGCGGTCGGCCGCGAAGACGAGGTGCTGCGCGCCTACCGCCAAGTCGCGGCGGCGTTCGATGGCGTGCTGGAGCGGCTGGTCGCGGAGCTTCCTCTTCTGAAGTCCCCTGTTCTTCCGGTCCCCCCTCCCCTCGAGGGAGGGGGTCAGGGGGAGGGGGCCTCACACGCGATACCGAGCCCAGGCGTGGGGGCGGCCCCCCGCCCCCCCCCGCCCCGGGGGGGGGGGGGGCGAGCTCCCCCCGCGCCCCGGCCCCGCGGGCCCGGGCGGGTGGCGTCTGCGGGGGCGGGCGCCCCACCCCCCCGCGGCGGGGCGGCGGGGGGGGGCGGCGCGGGGGGGGGTCTGGCCCCCCCCCCCCCCCGTGGGCGGGGGGGGGTGGGGGGGGCGCCCCACGCCTGGGCTCGATATCGC
>JAEULC010000020.1 GCA_016792605.1 Rhodospirillales bacterium | reverse complement strand
AGCGCCAGCGCGACGCCGAGGCGGCGGCCCGGCGTCACGATCGACTTGCCGAACCCCCTGCCCGCGCGCCATTCCGGCAGCGAGGCGGTCAGCTCGGCGCCGAACAGCACCACCATCCAGCACAGGTAGACCCACATCATGAAGATCGGCACCGCCGCCAGCGCGCCGTAGACCACCTGGTAGGACGCGAACTTGGCGATGTAGAGGCCGAAGCCGCGCTTGAGCAGCTCGAACAGCACCGCGGTGACGATGCCGCCCACCACCGCGTTGCGGCGATGCACCGGGAAGTTCGGCACCACCTGGAACAGCAGGATGAAGCCGCAGACCGAGAGCAGGAACGGCAGCAGGCCGGCCAACTGGATGAAGGCGCGGCCGTACCACTGCAGGCTCAGCGTGTGCTGCAGCGTGAAAAGGTAGCTCGACAGGGTCAGGCTGGCGCCGAACAGCAGCGGCCCGATCGTCAGCATCGCCCAGTAGCTGAGGATGCGCATCACCATGCTGCGCGGCTCGCCGGCGCGCCAGATCGTGTTGAACACGGTCTCGATCGTATTGAGCGTCAGGATCGAGGTGATGGCGACGAACACGATGCCGAAGGCCGTCGTCTTGCCCATGTTCTTGGTGAAGCCCGAGAGCGCCTCGGAGACCGTGTTGCCGATCGCCGGCACCATGTTCTCGAACAGCATCGCCTGGGCCTGCTCGCGGATGCCCTCGAACACCGGGAAGGCGGCCAGGATCGCGAAAGCGATCGTCAGCAGCGGCACCATCGACAAGAGCGTGGTGTAGGTCAGCGAGGCCGCGACCTGGGGGCAGCGGTCGCGGTAGAAGCGCCCGGCCGCGTAGGTGGCAAGCCGTGCCGCGTCCAGGATCGCCACCCCGGCGCGCCGGCCCGTGCCCGACCAGTCGCGGTCGCGCAGGTCGTTCAGCACATGGCCCGGCCGGGCGGCGGCGAGAACATCGCCGAATCGGCTGTTTTTCCACATGGAACAGCACTATATCGCAGGTCCGGCCGGGCGGAAACCGGCCCGAAAACCGGCTGGGCGGGCGGCTTTGACCGCCTGGGGCCTTCGTGTAGGATGCCGCCAATTCGCGCCCGCAACATCCGGGCAACTCCCTTTACTGCCAGAAAAAGGAACGAGGTTGGGTGAGATGAGCGACGCCAAGCCGCTGATGGCCGGAAAACGCGGGCTGATTCTGGGTGTCGCCAACGAGCGGTCGCTGGCCTGGGGCATCGCCGCGGCGGTCCGGGCGCAAGGCGCCGAGCTGGCGATCACCTACCAGGGCGAGGCGCTGGGCAAGCGCGTCCAGCCATTGGCGCAGCAGCTCGGCGCAGCGATGATCCTGGACTGCGACGTGACCAGCGACGCCAGCATGGACGCGGTCTTCACCGAGATCGCCCGAACCTGGGGCAAGCTCGACTTCCTGGTCCATGCCATCGCCTTCTCCGACCGCGAGGAGCTGAAGGGCGACTACGTGCGCACCTCGCGCGCCAACTTCGCCATGACGATGGACATTTCCTGCTACTCGTTCACGGCGCTGGCGCAGCGCGCCCAGCCACTGATGGCCGACGGGGGCAGCATGCTGACGCTGAGCTATTTCGGTGCCGAGCGGGTGATGCCGCACTACAACGTCATGGGCGTGGCCAAGGCGGCGCTGGAAGCCAGCGTGAAGTACCTCGCCGCCGACCTGGGCAAGCAGCGCATCCGCGTCAACGCCATTTCGGCCGGGCCGGTGCGCACCCTGGCCTCGGCCGGCATCGGCGACTTCCGCCACATCCTGAAGTGGAACGAGTATAACGCCCCCTTGCGCCGCAACGTCACCAACGACGAGGTCGGCAATTCGGGCCTGTACCTGCTGAGCGACCTGAGCTCCGGCGTGACCGGCGAGATCCACCATGTCGACAGCGGCTACAACGTCGTCGGCATGCTGGCGGTCGACGCGGCACCGAAGGTCGCCGAGATGCTCAAGGGCTTCAAGAACACCGACGGCGCCTGATTTATGTCCGGCAACACCTTCGGCCATCTGTTCCGGCTGACGACCTGGGGCGAGAGCCACGGGCCCGCGATCGGCGGCGTGGTCGACGGCGTGCCGCCGCTGATCCCGCTGACCGAGGCCGACATCCAGCCTTGGCTTGACCGCCGGCGCCCCGGCCAGTCGCGCTTCACCACGCAGCGCCAGGAACCGGACCAAGTGAAGATCCTGTCCGGCGTGTTCGAGGGCAGGACGACGGGCACGCCGATCGCGCTGCAGATCGAGAATGTCGACGCGCGCAGCAAGGACTACTCGGACATCGCGCGGAAGTTCCGCCCGGGCCATGCCGACTACACCTACTGGAAGAAGTACGGCATCCGCGACTATCGCGGCGGCGGCCGGTCCTCGGCGCGCGAGACTGCGACGCGCGTCGCCGGCGGCGGCGTGGCGCGCAAGGTGCTGGACCACCTCGTGGCCGGCGGCGTGCAGGTCAGGGGCGCGCTGGTGCAGATCGGCCCGCACAAGATCGACCGCGCCAACTGGGACTGGGACCAGGTGACGGAGAACCCGTTCTTCAGCCCTGACCCGAAGATCGTGGATCAATGGACGACCTATCTCGACGGCATCCGCAAGTCGGGCTCGTCGATCGGCGCGGTGATCGAGGTGGTGGCGTCGAACGTGCCCGTCGGCCTGGGCGAGCCGGTGTTCGACAAGCTGGACGGCGATATCGCCAAGGCGATGATGAGCATCACCGCGGTGAAGGGCGTGGAGATCGGCGCTGGCTTCGGCGCGGCGGAGCTCAGCGGCGAGGAGAACGCCGACGAGATGCGCATGGGCAATAGCGGCCCGCAGTTCCTGTCGAACAAGGCCGGCGGCGTGCTCGGCGGCATCTCCTCGGGCCAGGACATCGTCGTGCGCTTCGCGGTCAAGCCGACCAGCTCGATCCTCAGCCCGCGCAAGACCATCACGACAGACGGCGAGGACACCGAGATCCTGACCAAGGGCCGCCACGATCCCTGCGTCGGCATCCGCGGCGTTCCGGTGGGCGAGGCGATGCTGGCCCTGGTGCTGGCCGACCACCTGCTGCGCCACCGCGCGCAGTGCGGGCTGTAGGGGAACACGAGCCATGCCCCAGCCCAAGCACATCATGCGGCTAAAGGTCCCGGCGACCAAGAGCCTGGACAAGGACCTGCAGAAATTCTTCGCGGTCTGCGAGGAGAAGCTGGGGCTGGTGCCCAACGTGCTGCGCGCCTGGGCCAAGCGGCCGCAGAAGCTGCGCAACTTCATCACCCTCTACAACGAGCTGATGCTGGGCGAGTCGGGGCTCAGCAAGCTCGAGCGCGAGATGATCGCCGTTGTCGTGTCCTCGGCCAACCGTTGCTACTACTGCCTGGTCGCGCACGGCCAGGCGGTGCGCCAGATCTCGGGCGACCCGCAGCTCGGCGAGATGATGGTGATGAACTACCGCGTCGCCGAGCTGAAGCCGCGCCAGCGCGTCATGCTGGACTATGCCTGGAAGCTGACCGAGACGCCGCGCCTGGTCGACGAGGCCGACCGCAAGGCCCTGGCGAAGGTCGGCTTCGGCGAGGACGACATTTTCGACATCAACGAGGTGGTCGGCTTCTTCAACCTGACCAACCGCATGGCGCACGGCCTCGACATGATGCCGAACCCGGAATACCACGCGAAGAACCGGTAACCGCCGGTGTTCGACCTCTCCCAGGTCAAGCTCGTCTCCTTCGATGTCTTCGGCACGCTGATCAGCGTCCGCGAGGGCTCCTATGGCGCATTCGCGGAGATCCTGCGCCGTGCCAACGCGCCGCAGGTCGACGTGAAAGCGTTCTGGGAGCACTGGGAAGAGGCGAACATCGCGGCCTACTGGCAGCCGTACCGTCCCTACAAGGACATCTGCCGCGACTCCCTGGCGGCGACCTTCCGGCACTACGGCGTGCAAGGCGATCCCGCCTCGATCCAGCTCTATTTCGACGCATTCGACCGCTTCCCGCTCTACCCCGACGTGACGGAGACGCTGACCGCGCTGGCGACGCGCTACCGCCTCGCCGTCGTGTCGAACATCGACGACGACCTGCTGGCGCGCACGCCGCTCGGCCGCGACTTCGACCTGGTCTGCACCGCGGAGCGTGCTCGCGGCTACAAGCCCACAGGCATCCTGTTCAAGCACCTCCTAAAAGGATCCGGTCTGCACACGGACGCAATCCTGCATTGCGGCCAGTCGCAGTTCACCGACCTGGTCGGTGGCAAGCCGCTCGGCCTGACCATCGCCTGGATCAACCGCCGCGGCATCGCGCTGTCGCCTGATGTGCCGAAGCCGGACTACGTGTTCCCGGACATCGCCTCGGTGCGCGGGCTGCTCGGCGCGTAGCTATTCCGGCAGCAATTCCCCCGACCCGCCCGCCTCGCCCGGGAAGTCCTTCAGCTTCGGCAGCCCGTCCCTCATCGGCAGCACCGCCTCGGCGTAGTTCAGATGCACCGTCGGCTTGAACGACAACGTCGGCAGGGTCGACGCATGCACGTCGGCGAGGTCGAGGGTCGGGTGGTCGACCATCACGTGACCGCCGCAGCGCGTGCAGAAGCGGCGCGTGCTCATCTCCACCTTGTTGAAGCTGCCGAGCAGCTCGGCGCCTTTCGTGACCCTGACATGCGACGGCTTCCACAGGGTGAAGGTGCTGACCGGCGCACCGGAATAGGACCGGCAGGACTCGCAGTGGCAGTAGCCCATGTCAATCGGCGCGCCCGTCGCCTCGATCTCGACCGCGCCGCAGAAACATTTGCCCTTGTGGGTATCGGCCATGCGTCGCCTCCCTAGTTGCGGTACGGCACGCCCGGCAGGACGCAGAGCATCTCGAACAGCAGGCCGGCGGCGAGCAGGGCCGTGTTGCCGCTGGGGTCGTAGGGTGGCGAGACCTCGACCAGGTCGCCGCCGACGATCTCCAGCCCCTTGCAGCCCCTTATGATCTCGATGCCCTGCGAGCCGGTGAGGCCGGCGGGCTCGGGCGTGCCGGTGCCGGGGGCGACCGAGGGATCGAGCCCGTCGATATCGAAGGTGATGTAGACGGGGCCGCCCTTCACCTGCGCGCGGACCTCTTCCATCAGCGGCGCCAGGGACTTGTACCAGCACTCCTCGGCCTGGACGACGCGGAACCCTTGCGCGCGCGGCCAGTCGAAATCCTCCGCCGCGTAGCCCGTGCCGCGCAGCCCGATCTGCACCACGCGCTTGCCGTCGACCAGCCCTTCCTCGACCGCGCGGCGGAAGGGCGTGCCATGCGCGATCTTCTCGCCGAACATCGTGTCGTTGATGTCGGCATGGGCGTCGACATGCACCAGGCCGACCGGCCCGTGCTTCTTCTTCAAGGCGCGCAGGATCGGCAGGACGATCGTGTGGTCGCCGCCCATGGTCAGCGGCTTGCAGTCGTGCCGCAGGATCGCGTCGTAGAACTGCTCGACGATCGGCATCGAGGCCTTGAGGTCGTAGGGGTTGATGGGCACGTCGCCCAAATCGGCCACGGCGAGCGCGTCGAAGGGCGCGGCGCGGGTGCCCATGTTGTAGGGCCGGAGATGCGCCGACTCGGCCCTGATCTGCCGCGGCCCGAAGCGCGTGCCCGGGCGGTTCGACGTGCCCTGGTCGATCGGCACGCCAACGAAGCAGGCGTCGAGATCCTGTGCCGTATCCTTGCTCGGCAGGCGCATCATCGTGGCGGGGCCGGCGAAGCGCGGCAGGACATTGCCGCCGAGCGGCTGGACGATCGTCTTGGGCATGGAAGCATCCGGATCGTGGCTGGGAACGGCACCGAGCCTACGCCGCCGCGCCGCGTTCACCAAGAATTAACCATGGCGTCGCAAGGAAGCGTTAAGGCTGTGGCCGCTACTGATGGAGCGTCCCGGCGCAGCCGCGCGGCAAGACGCTGGCGAGACGGGACGGAGGACAGCGCCCGGAGGCAGCAATGCGCCAGATCCACCGGCTATTCGTGCCGCGCCATTTCGCGCTGATCACGACGATCGCATTCCTCATCGCCTGCCTGGTGGCCGCCGTGGCCTGGCACCCATCGGCGCTCATCCCCGCCGCCGTGGCGCTGGTGCTGATCGGCGTCGGCATCCACGACCTGCGCCAGGAATCGCACGCGATCCGCCGCAACTACCCGATCATCGGCCACCTGCGCTTCTTCCTGGAGATGATCCGGCCGGAGATCCGTCAGTATTTCCTGGAGACCGACACCGAGCAGACGCCGTTCTCGCGCGCCCAGCGATCGATCGCCTACCAGCGCGCCAAGGGCGTGATGGACAAGCGGCCGCTGGGCACGCAGCTCGACGTCTACGCGACCGGGCACGAGTGGATCAACCACTCGATCGCCGCGGCCGACGTCGCCAACCCGGATTTCCGCGTCAGGATCGGCGGGCCGGACTGCACCCAGCCCTACGAGGCCTCGGTCTTCAACATCTCGGCGATGAGCTTCGGCGCGCTCAGCGCCAACGCGATCCTGGCGCTGAACCAGGGCGCGAAGATGGGCCGTTTCGCCCACGACACCGGCGAAGGCAGCATCAGCCAGCACCATCGCCGGCACGGCGGCGACCTGATCTGGGAGATCGGCAGCGGCTATTTCGGCTGCCGCGACGCCCAGGGCGGGTTCGACGCCGAGCGCTTCGCCACGCAGGCGCGCGAGCCCCAGGTCAAGATGATCGAGATCAAGCTGAGCCAGGGCGCCAAGCCGGGCCATGGCGGCGTGCTGCTGGGGCCCAAGGTCACGGCCGAGATCGCCGCAGCCCGCGGCATCCCCGAGGGCGAGGACTGCCTGTCGCCGGCGACGCACTCCGCCTTCTCCTCGCCGCGCGGCCTGCTGCAGTTCGTGAAGCAGCTCCGCGAACTGTCTGGCGGCAAGCCGACGGGCTTCAAGCTCTGCGTCGGCCATCCCTGGGAGTTCCTGGCGATCGCCCGCGCGATGCTGGATACCGGCATCACGCCGGACTTCATCGTCGTCGACGGCGCCGAGGGCGGCACCGGCGCCGCGCCGCTGGAATTCACCGACCATGTCGGCATGCCGCTGCGCGA
>JAEULC010000014.1 GCA_016792605.1 Rhodospirillales bacterium | reverse complement strand
TCGACGGCGCCAAGAGCCTGGACGCGCTCGGCCGCGACCTGGGCGCGGGGCTGAGCGAGCGCGAGGCCGCGTACCTGGTCGAGCAGGAATGGGCGCGCAGCGCCGACGACCTGCTGTGGCGCCGGAGCAAGCTCGGCCTGCATGCGCCGCCGGGGACGCGCGAGACGCTGGCTGCCTGGCTCGCCGAGCGCGGCCGGTGAGCGTCGCCGCGGCCGAGGACCCGCGTGGGCGGGCCGCCGCCCGCTCCACCCTGGCCACCTGCGGCGGCGCGCATGCCATCCATGACGGCTTCGGCGACTGCGTCTACCTGTTCCTGCCGCTGTGGCAGGCCGAGCTCGGCCTGACCCTCGCCCAGGTCGGCGCGGCGAAATCGATGACCTCGATCGGCCTGTCGGTGTTCCAGCTGCCTGCCAGCTTCCTGGCCGAGCGGATCGGCGAGCGCGCGGTGCTGGCCGGCGGCACGCTGCTGCTGGGGCTGGGCTATCTTTGGGTGGCGGCCGCCAGCGGGGCGTTCGCGCTGGGCGCGGCGCTGCTGCTGCTCGGCACCGGCGCCGCCGTGCAGCATCCGCTCAGCAGCAGCCTGATCGCGCGCCATGCCAGCGGCGCGCGGCTGCGCGTGGCGCTCAGCACCTACAATTTCCTCGGCGATGTCGGCAAGGTCGTGGTGCCCGCCGTGGCCGCGGCCATCGTCGCGCTGGTCGGCTGGCGCGGCGCCGCCGATGCGCTGGGCGTATTCGGGATCGCAACCGCGATCGCTCTCTACGTCTTGCTGCGTCCGCCCGTCGATCACGCGGCCGCGACAAAGGCCGGCGGCGACGCAAAGGCCGCGGCGCAGGCCACGAACTGGTTGCGCTTCGCCAATTTGGGCGCGATCGCCGCGATCGACAGCGCGGCCAGGACGGCGACATTGACGCTGCTGCCCTTCGTGCTGATCGCCAAGGGCGCCGAGGTGTCGACGGTCGGCCTGGCGCTCAGCCTGGTCTTCGCCGGCGGCGCGGCCGGCAAGTTCGCCTGCGGCCTGCTGGCGATCCGCTGGGGCGTGATCGCGACGGTGATCGCAACCGAGGTCGCCACCGTGGCCGCGCTGCTGGCGCTCGACTACCTGCCGCTTGCCGCCGCCATGACGCTGTTGCCGTTCCTGGGCCTGGCGCTCAACGGCACGTCCTCCGTCCTCTACGGCTCGGTGCCCGAGACGGTGGCGCGCGACACGCTGGCCCGCGCCTTCGGCATCTTCTACACCCTGTCGGTCGGCGGCAGCGCGCTGGCGCCGTTCCTGTTCGGCTATGTCAGCGACCAGGCCGGGCTGCACACGGCCTTGCTCGTGCTCGCCGCGACCGTGCTGGCGATCCTGCCCTTGACCCTGCCGCTGCGCTGGATCGACCGCGGAACCTAGTTGCCCCAGCCGCGGCGCCGGTAGAACTCCTGCACCTGGCGCTCGCCGATGTCGCAGCCCTTCTCGTAGACCGCGCCCGTCCCGGCGGCGTGGAAGATGCGCGCCCTAGGCGTGCCGACATAGTGGCGACGTGGGCCGGGCAGGTTGGCAATCTCCAGGATCAGCTTGCGCCGCACCGCCTCGCCGAACGCCTCGAAATTGTTGGCGACGACGACGAAGGCGCCGTCGCCGGTGATCACGCAGCCCTCGTAGTAGAGGTCGAGGTCCGGCAGGTTGGGGAAGTTGAGCGCGTTCGGCCGGTCGTTGAGGATCGGCAGGCCGTTGATCACCACGCCCGCCGCCTCGGCCCGGTCGCGCGCGACGGTGACCAGCGTACCCTGGTTGCTCGGCCCGTCGCCCGAGATGTCGATCACCCGGCGCGTCCCCTCGTAGCCGTTGGCGCCGAACATCGGCAGGACATACTCGATAGCGCCGCTGATCGAGGTCGAGACGCCGCTGCGGATCGGGGCGGCGGCGAGCTTCGCGGCGAAGGCCTCGGCCGACGACCGGTCCGCGATCACCGCCCAGTCGACGACCACGCGCCGGACCTCGTGCCCCGCCCACTCGACATAGGCAAGCGCGATCCGGCCGAGAACGCCCCTTGTGATCGCGCTGACCACGTCGGGATGGGTCAGCGCCGCGACATAGCCGTCGCGCTGCAGCTTCATCTCCTCGGCGTCGATGCTGCCGGAGACGTCGACCGCCAGGACCAATTCCAGGTCGACCGGCTGGCGCTCGGCGGCAGCCGGCGCGGGGGCGAGGCCGAGCCACAGAAGGGCTGCCGCGGCGGCGGCCCTGGAAGCGGTGGCCCTGGCAACGGCTACGGGGCTGCGCATGGACGCTCCCTTGGCACGGCCCGTGACGCCGCACCGGAGGATTAGAGGCTACCCCGCCCGGCGCGTCCAGCACCGCGCCCGGCCAACTATCGTATGGGATTCGACCTTCTTTGCATTTTTTCACCCCTGCCCGAGGCGGCCCTGTTTCCTGCAACCGGCGGAAGCTCTTGCGAAAATCCGGCTCCGTCGAAGTTCCGAGACTATTCGCTAAAATACTGGATTAGCAGGGAAAAATGTCTTGTTAACCAGGTCGGGCAAGTTTTTGTTAGAGGATTGGGGCGAGGATGCACCTGCGGCCCGGGTGGACCGTATGTGCGAAGGAGATCAAGTTATGATGACCAATCTGAAGAAGTTCTACGCTGACGATTCTGGCGCGACGGCCATCGAGTACGGCCTGATCGCGGCGCTCGTGTCGGTTGCCGCCATCACGGCGCTGCAGAACATGGGCAGCAGCCTGACCACGATGTTCACGTCGGTGTCGACCGCGCTCGAGTCGGCCCTGCCGGCCGCGCCGGCTGCTCCGGCGCCGGCGCCGTAAGCGAAGCTCGAACCTTTACGGTTCGTGCACTCGGGCATGTTTGCTGACACGGACGTCGGATCGCGCCATGCGGCGGACTCGATGACCTAGGCAAGGACGGGTGGCGGCGGCTTCTGACGAGCTCCGCCACCCGTTGCCCCGACCAACACGGCTGTGACGGCACCTGCCATGTCGCCAACCGCCACCTCCGTTCTTCTGGTCGCGCACCTGCTGACCCTGGCCACGATGATGGGCCTGGTCCTGGCGGCGGCGATCGGGGACATCAAGACCTATCGGATTCCCAACGCCGTCAGCTTCGCGCTGCTGGCGCTCTATCCGTTCTTTGCGCTGACCGCGCCCTATCCCGTCGCGCCGCTGGAATCGCTCGGCGTCATGGCGGCGACGCTCGCGCTGGGGTTCGCGTTGTTCTCGATGCGGCTGGCCGGCGGCGGCGACGTAAAGCTGCTGACGGCGCTGACGCTCTATGCCGGCCCCGCGCTGGTGATGGACCTCGTCCTGGTCATCGCGGTCGCGGGCGGCGCGATCGCCATCGTGATGCTGAGCGAACGGACGCGCTTCGTCCTGGCCAGCGCGTTCGACCAGGTGGGGTCGCGCACGCTGCGCGACGCATTTTTGGCCGATGTCATTCCCTACGGCGTGGCGATTGCCGCCGGCGCCGTGTTCCTTGCGCTTCGTCTGGCCGCCTTGACGGTCGACGGAACGCCCTGATCGCCCCAGCGGAGTCACTGCCATGAATCTTCGCAATATCGGCCTGCTTGTGATTGCGGTGGTAGTCGCCGGCATGGCGGCGCTGATGACGCGCAACTGGCTGATCAGCCAGCGCGAGGCGATGCGCCCGAAGCCCGTCGCCGCCGCGCCGCAGGCCCCGGCGACGATGGTCCTGGTCGCGAAGGCGCATCTGAAGCCGGGATCCTTCGTGCAGCAGGCGCATCTCGACTGGGTGGCCTGGCCGAAGGAAGGCGTGGTCAAGGGCTTCATCGTCAAGACCGACAAGGTGAAGATCGAGGACCTGATCGGCTCGGTCGCCCGCACGACGATCAATCCGGGCGAGCCGATTCTCGAGGTGAAGTTCGTGAAGCCCGGCGACCGCGGCTTCATGGCCGCCGTCCTGACGCCCGGCAATCGCGCCGCCACCGTGCCGATCAACGCCACCAGCGGCCAGGCCGGGTTCGTGTTTCCCGGCGACCGGGTTGACCTGATCCTGACCTCCAAGTTCGGCGAGGGCGGGGAAGGTGGCGAAGGCAAGCGCAACTATGCCGCCACGATCCTCGAGGACCTGCGCGTGCTCGCGATCGACCAGAAGACCGAGAACGCCAAGGGCGAGCATTCGCTCGGGCGCACGGCCACGCTGGAGGTCACCCCGCGCCAGGCCGAGCTCGTCCAGCTCGGCATGCAGATGGGCAACCTGGCGCTCAGCCTGCGTCCGCTGTCCGGCGAATCGGATGCCGCGGATGCGTCGAATTCCAGCCGCCAGGGCGAATCAGTCATCGTCGCCGAGGCTGTGGACGAATCGCCCGAATCCAAGAAAGTCAAGCAGGACAAGGGGAATTCTTACGTTGTGGACAAGGACTTGCGCTTCATGGTCGAAGATAGGGCCAAGTCCAAACCAGGGGTGACCGTTCTGCGCGGGACGGCGGAAAAGTAATCGTCCGCTACCGCCCGCCGGAATCGGCGGGGGTATTGTTGGCGAAGCGTACAGTTGTTGCCGCAGGACTTGGGCTCGCCGTCGTCATCGGCCTCGCGCTTGCCGAGGGATCGACCGGACTGGCCCAGACTCGCGTTGTTCTTCCGATCGACAAGAAGCCGTCGGCCACGGCCGCGCTCCCCAGCACGTCCGGGGCCAGTGCGTCCGGGCCCAGTGCTGCCGCGGCTCCGGCCGCCGAAGGCGAGCTTCACCCGGTCGCGCCCGGCACCTGGACCGGCGTGCCGAGCCTCGCCGCCCCTGCGATTCCCGGCCCGACCATCACGGTCGCGCGCGGCGACAGCGGCAGCCCGCCCCCCGGGACGCTGCCGTCGGTCGCGCCCGCTGCCGGCACCGCGCCCGCCGGTTCCATCCCCGCCGCGCCCGCGCCCAAGGACGCCGGCAAGACAACGGTGGCCCAGACCAGGGCGACGCCGGCCGATGTCCTGAACAAGGCCGCCGGCGCCGCCGGAGCCGCCACTGGCGGCGCCGCGCCGGCAGCGCCGAGGCCGGCGCCCGGACCGCGCGCCGCGACGCCGCTCACCCCGTCGCCGGCAACCCCGGCCGCCGCCGGCACGCCGGCGCCGATCGCCATGCCGGCAATCAACAGCACGATCATGATCGAGCTCAACCGCGGCCGGGTGGTTCGCCTGCCGCGCCCTGCCTCCACGGTCTTCATCGCCAATCCCGACATCGCCGACGTGCAGGTCAAGTCGGCGAACCTGGTCTATGTCTTCGCCAAGAAGGGCGGCGAAACCACGCTGATCGCCGTGGACAACGACGACCAGGTGATGATCGAGTCGCGCGTGCTCGTGACCGGCAACCAGCAACGGCTGCAGGACAGCCTGCGCGAACTGCTGCCCGACCGCCAGGTTACGGTCAGCTCGATCGGCGAGCAGCTGGTGCTCGAGGGCAGCGTCGGATCCCCGGCGGATGTCGAGAATGCGCGCCGGCTCGCGGCCGCCGTGACCGGCGATCCGGCCAAGGTCATCAACCGGCTGAAGATCAACTCGCCGCTGCAGGTCATGCTGCGCGTGCGCGTCGCGGAAATGTCGAAGGACACGTCCAAGCAGCTCGGCTTCAACTGGTCCGTGGTGCGCGACGCGGCGGGCGTGACGCCGTTCAGCCTGGCCTTCGCGCTGGTCGACCCGAACCGGCAGCTGGCCACCAACACCCTGGGCTTCGCCGGCCGCAGCGGGTACTGGGACGTGAATACGCTGATCGACGCGATGGAGGACGAGCGCCTAGTCAAGATCCTGGCGCAGCCCACCCTGACGGCGATGTCCGGCCAGACCGCCAGCTTCCTGGTCGGCGGCGAGTTCCCGATCCTGGTGCCGCAGGACCGCGACACGATCACGGTCACGTTCAAGCAGTTCGGCGTGGCGCTGGCGTTCCAGCCCACGGTGCTCGACGGCAACCGGATCAACCTCCACGTGCGGCCCGAGATCAGCGAGCTCAGCGACCAGGGCGCGGTCATCCTCCTTGGCGTCCGGGTGCCGGCGCTGACGGTCCGGCGCGCCGAGACGACGGTCGAGGTCGGCAGCGGCCAGACCTTCGCGCTGGCCGGACTGCTGCGCAACGACGTCACGCACTCGATCAACAAGTGGCCCGGGCTGGCGGACATCCCGATCCTGGGGACGCTCTTCCGTTCCGACCTGTTCCTGCGCCGCGAGACCGAGCTGGTCATCATCGTGACCCCCTATCTGGTCGAGCCCACCAACACGCAGCTGGCCTTGCCGACCGATGGCTTCAAGCCGCCGCACGACGTCGACCGGATCTTCTACGGCGCGCAGTGGAAGCGCGAACCGGTGCCGGGCACGACCAATCCCGCCGCGCCGCGCGCCCGCCTGGCGGGCCCGGCCGGGTTCCAGTTGGAGTAGCGCATGCCCGGCACAGGACTCCTGCGCGGCCTGATGGCCGTTCTGATCGCGGCGACCGCGACCGGCTGCGCGCCCTACATGAAGGACTTCTACAGCGAAGCCCCGCCCGCGCCGCGCGCCGACGTCGTCCAGGTGCATCACCACATCCAGTTCCGCCAGGACGACCAGTACATGTCGGACGCCAACGGCCGCGTGGTCGACGATTTCATGACCGCCATCGGCATCGATCCGCGCCAGGATCGCGTGGTGGTGCTGGACCGCGACGCGCGATCGGCCTGGGCGGCGCAGCGCACGGAATCGGTGCGCGCCCATCTCGCCCGTCGCAACATCGTGGCCGAAGCGGGGGTCGGCGGACCCGAGACGCTGGGCTACCCCGACACCGTCACCGTCATCGTCGAGCGCTACGTGGTGCCGACGCTCGACTGCCCGGACTGGACCCAGCCCAGGGGCGGCAACGCGGCAAACAGCACGCACCGGAATTTCGGCTGCGCCGAGGCGTTCAACGTGCAGCAGATGGTCGCGAACAAGCGCGACCTTGCGACCGGTCGCACCATGGGACCGACCGACGGCGACATCCAGGCGCTGCAGGTTCTGCGCTACAAGGCCGATGTCAAAGTGCCGGGTCATCCGGCGGGCAAGGCGATCCTGCGCGAATCGACCCAGGCGTTGGAGTAGGGGCGGTTCGGCGGGATTCGTTAAGTACTTGATTTAATTCGGCGGCAGTCTGCACGCCGACCGGGGTGGTGACGATTTCTTAACCGCCCCGCGCTACCTATTGTTCATGCAAAAGACGGTTCTTGCCCCTGCCGACGCGGGTGGCGGTGCGCTACGCGCCCGCGAACCCTTCGCCGCCTTCGTTCTCGACGATGCGTCGCGCCAGGCCGCGATCCTGGCATCGAACGAACAGGGCTGGACCGGCGCCCGAGTCGCGGATGGCGGCATCGCCGGCGCGATCGAGTCGCTGGGCGACATGCCGACGCCCGGCGTGCTGCTGATCGACGTGTCGGAATCGACCGACCCGATCCAGGACATCAACCGCCTGGCCGAGGTCTGCCAGGAGGGAACCCATGTCATCGCGGTCGGCAGTCTGAACGACGTCGACCTGTTCCGCCGCCTGATCCAGGCCGGCGTCGACGACTACCTGGTCAAGCCGATCAATCCCGACGCGCTGAAGGTCGCCTTCGCCAACCTGACCCGAAGCCGGGTCGCGCCGCCGCAGGCCCCCGCCAATCCCGGAAGGCTGGTGCTGGTGGTCGGCGCGCGCGGCGGCGTCGGCGCCTCGGCGCTGGCGGCCAACCTCGCCTGGCTGGCCGGTCATATGCAGGACGGGCGCCGCGCCGCGCTCGTCGACCTCGACCTCCAGTTCGGCAGCGCCGCCCTGGCGCTCGACATCGAGCCCGGCCGCGGCCTGGCCGATGCGCTGCGCACGCCGTCGCGAATCGACGACCTGCTGATCGAGCGCGCCTCGGTGAAGGTCGACGAGCAGTTCTCGGTGCTCTGCGCCGAGGAAGGCCTGGAAACGCCGCTGCAGGTCGATCCGACCGCAATCGACTCGCTGATCGAGCGGCTGCGCCTGGGCTTCGACTGCGTCATCGTCGAGATGCCGCGCAGCCTGGTGCCCTCGCAATCCCAGTTGATCGCCGCGGCGGACGCGATCCTCGTGGTGGCCGACTACACGCTGGTTTCGGCCCGCGACTGCCCGCGCCTCCTGACGCGGCTGAAGGAAGCCCGCCCGAAGGGAACGATCAAGGTCGCGGTCAACCGCGTCGGCGCGCCCGGCCATGGCGAGATCAAGCGGCCGGACCTGGAAAAGGCGCTGGGCACCAAGGTCAATATCGAGATTCCGCACGACGCGCAGACCGCGACCCAGAGCCTGCAGGCCGGAAAGCCGATGGTCGTGGCCGCGAAGAAGGCCAAGACCTGCGGCATCATCCGCTCGCTGGCGATGGACATCTGCGACATGGCGCCTGCCGCCAAGCCGCCGCTGTGGCGCCGGCTTCTCGGCAAGGCGGCCTGATCCGCCATGTTCGGCCGCCGCAACGACGCGGCTGACGAGGCGCGGATTCCGCGCCCGGCGCCGGCGTCGCCGCTGAACGGCAGCGCCGCGAACGGTCACCCGGTCAATGGCCATGGCGCCAATGGTCACGCCGCCAAGCCCACGTCGGCGAACGGCGGTGCGAAGTCCGGCTTCGCCACGCCGCTCCCCTTCGATCAGCCCGCGGCCGCGACCGTCGTCACCATGGCGGCCGGGTCGGGCGCGTCGCAGCTCTCCGCGGCGGTCGAGGAGATCAAGCGGCGCATCCAGCCGATCCTCTTGAAGCGGCTCGACCTGGCCATCGCCGCGGCCCTGCCGCGCGAGGAACTGCAGCGCCAGATCTCCGACGTCGTGTCAGAAATCCTGGTCGAAGAAAAGCTGACCATCAACCTGGCCGAGCAGCGCGCGCTTGTCGATACCATGCTCCACGACATGCTGGGGCTGGGGCCGCTGGAGCCGCTGCTGGCGGACGAAGGCATCACCGACATCATGGTCAACGGCCCTCGGCAGGTCTATGTCGAGCGCCGCGGCAAGCTGGAGCTGACCGACGTCGTCTTCCGCGACGACGCGCACGTGATGAACATCGCGACGCGCATCGTCAGCCGGATCGGCCGCCGCGTCGACGAGTCGGTGCCGCTGGCCGACGCCCGACTGCCCGACGGCAGCCGCGTCAACATCATCATCCCGCCGCTCGCGATCGACGGCCCGTCGATCTCGATTCGTAAGTTTTCCAAGAAGAAGATCACGCTCGACGTGATGGAGCGGCAGAACAACCTGTCGCCGCAGATGGCGCGCGTGCTGAAGATCGCCGGCCGCTCGCGGCTCAACATCCTGATCTCCGGCGGTACCGGCTCGGGCAAGACCACGCTCCTCAACGCGATCTCGCGGATGATCGACGTGGGCGAGCGCGTGGTCACGATCGAGGACGCGGCCGAACTGCAGCTTCAGCAGCCCCACGTGGTCAGGCTGGAAACGCGGACGGCAAACCTCGAGGGCACGGGCGAAATCACCCAGCGCGACCTGGTGAAGAACGCCCTGCGTATGCGACCGGACCGCATCATCCTCGGCGAAATTCGCGCCGGCGAGGCGCTGGACATGCTGCAGGCGATGAACACGGGCCACGACGGCTCGATGGGCACGCTGCACGCCAACAACCCGCGCGAGGCGCTGACGCGCCTCGAGAACATGGTGGCGATGACCGGCATCAAGCTGCCGGCCGAGGCGGTACGGTCGCAGATCGCCGCAGCGATCCAGATGATCGTGCAGATCAGCCGCATGCGCGACGGCATGCGCCGCATCACCCGGATCACCGAGGTGGTCGGCATGGAAGGCGAGATCATCACCACCCAGGACCTGTTCTGGTACGAGTTCAAGGGCGAGGACCGCGACGGCAAGCTGCTGGGCGAGTTCAAGAGCTCCGGCCTGCGCCCGCACATGGTCGCCCGGGCGGAGTATTTCGGCCTCGATCGCGCCCTGCTGGAGGCGATCGTATGAACCTGTTCGGCGACGACGGCGACCTCGGCCTGATCACGATCGTGGCGTTCCTGTTCTTCGCCCTCCTGGCTGGATTCGGCCTGATGGCGACCATGGGCCACGGGTCGGTCGCCGACCGCAGGAACAATCGCCGGATCGAATCGCTGCGCCAGCGCGGCCGCTCCAGCGGCGGCGCGGAAGCCGGCCCTGCCGGCAAAATCAAGCTCGAAGAAGCTTCCAGCCGCATCCCGGGCATGGACATGCTGGCGCGCAAGTTCCTGCCGCGGCGCGACTCGCTCGCCATCCGCCTGGAGCGCACCGGCAGGAACCTGTCGGTCGGGACCTACGGCCTGATCTGCGTCATCACCGGCCTCGTGGTCGCGGTGATCGAGATCCAGGTGTTCAGGTTTCCCACCGCGGTGGCCCTGCTGGCGGCGGTCGCAGCAAGCGTCGGCATTCCGCACTTGGTGGTGAACTATCTCATCAACCGTCGCGTCATGCAGTTCATGGCGCAGTTTCCCGAGGCGATCGAGTTGATCGTGCGCGGCATCAAGTCCGGCCTGCCGGTCACCGAGGAGATCGGAGTCGTCGGCAAGGAGATGGCCGATCCGGTAGGGACCGAGTTCGGGCGCATCGCCGACGCCCTGCGGTTCGGCCAGACGCTCGAAGAGGCGATGTGGGACACGGCTCGGCGCCTGGGGATCCCGGAGTTCAACTTCTTCGTGATCAGCCTGTCGGTCCAGCGCGAGACCGGCGGCAATCTCGCCGAGACGCTGGAAAACCTGGCTGACATCCTGCGCCGGCGGCGCCAGATGAAGCTGAAGATCAAGGCGGTATCGTCCGAGGCGCGCGCCAGCGCCTACATCATCGGGTCGCTGCCCTTCATCATGGCGGGCATTCTGTGCTTCACCGCCCCCGTCTACGTGGCGACCCTGCTGACCGACGTGCGCGGCAACTTCATGGCCGGGGCGGCGCTGGCGCTGCAGGGAATCGGCGTGCTGATCATGGCCAAGATGGTGCGGTTCGAGATATGAACCCGGCAGCGCTCCTTCCCGTCGGCATGTCGATGGAGACGATGATCGTCGCGGCGACGGCGATCAGCGCCTTCCTGGTGATCGTCGCGATCTGGCGCACGATGCTGGTCCGCGATCCCATGGCCGCGCGCCTGAAGTCGCTGGAGCGCCGTCGCCAGGGCCTGCGCGAGGAGATGCTCGCGACCAAGAAGCGTTCGGGCGAGTTCCGCGCCGACCACGTGAACCTGATGCGCGGCGTCATCGACCGCTTCAGCCTGATGCGCGGCAGCGTGACGGACAAGGCGACGGTGAAGCTGGAGAACGCCGGCTTCCGATCGCGCGATGCCCTCATCGCCTACCTGTTCTTCAAGGTGGTGCTGCCCGTGATCGCCGGCCTGGGCGCGGTGTTCATCTTCTACGTCGTCAATCTCTACGACATGACGCCGATGACCCAGAGCCTGTCGTCGCTTGCCATCGTGGTGCTGACCGCCTATGCGCCCGACATCTTCGTGCGCAACGTCACCGACAAGCGGCGGCAGGCGATGCAGAAGGGCCTGCCCGACGGGCTGGACCTGCTGGTGATCTGCGCCGAGGCGGGTTTGAGCCTGGATGCCGCGCTGGTGCGCGTGGCGCGCGAGATCGGGCCTGCCCATCCCGAGCTGGCCGACGAGCTGGGGCTGACATCGGTGGAGCTGGGCTTCCTGCCGGAGCGCGGCAAGGCGCTGGACAACCTGATGCGGCGCACGGCGCTGCCGGCGATCCGCGGCCTGGTCAACACGCTGCTGCAGACCGAGAAATACGGCACGCCGCTGGCCGCGAGCCTGCGCGTCCTGTCGGCCGAATTCCGCAACGAGCGCATGATGCGGGCCGAGGCCAAGGCGGCGCGCCTGCCCGCGATCCTGACCGTGCCCATGATCGTGTTCATCATGCCGGCGCTGTTCGTGGTGCTGATCGGCCCGGCCATCCTGAAGGCGCTCGACGGCCTCTCGTCGATCAAGTGACCTGACGCGGCCCGTCCGCGCTAGCGCGGCTGGTACTTCTCGATCGCGCGTTCCGGATCGTCGCCGGCGGCGACGGCGGTGCTGGCGGCCGGCTGCTCGGCCGGGGCCGACAGGACCTTGCTCAGGAAGGCGCGCAGGGAACTCGGCTCCGAATCGACCGTGCCGGGCTTGGCGTCGACGACCTCGGCCTTGCGCGGCGCTGCCGGCTTGGCTGCCGCCTCTTCCTTCGCCGCCGGCTCCCGCACCGTGGATTCCGTTGCCGGCGCCAGGCGCGGCGGCTCCGCGCCCGCCGGTTCCGTCGTCGGCACCCGCAGTGTCGGCGCTACCGACGTCGGCGCCGGCGTGCCGGCGGCCGGCGCGACCGCCGACAGGGACGGCACCTGTTCCTCGCTCGACGTGGAGGGACGCGGCGGCGACGGGCGCATCGCGCCGGGGGCGGGGAGCTGGGGCACCGGGGCGCGACTATCGACGCCGAACGCGGCCGCGGACCGCGCCTTGTCGGTGCTGGCGCGAAGCTGGGCGTAGTAGGCGAGGTTGCGCTGCACCTGCGCGTCGTCCAGGTCCTGGCGCGCGTAGTAGGCGGCGCGCTCCTCGTTGCCCATGAGGCCGTAGACCAGCGCCAGGTTCTGCCGGTTGCGCGCCGTGACCCGCGGCGAGGCCACGAGCCTGTCGAAGATCTCGATCGACTGCGTGTACTGGCCCGACAGCGCCAGCGACAGGCCCAGGTTGTTCTGCACGTTGGGATCGTCCGCCGCCAGCGTCAGGGCCTTGCGGTACTGCTGCTGGGCCGCGTTGTGGTCGCCGGCCATGTCCATGCCGACGCCGAGGCCGTTATAGATCCGCGCGTCGCGCGGCTGGCGGACCGCGGCCTTGTGGTAGGTCTCGATCGCCTCCTTGGGCCGGTCCAGCGCGATCAGGGTCTTGCCCGTTCCGCGCATCGCCTCGTCGTTCACCGGGTCGAGGCGCAGGGCCTGGCGGTACGTGTCCAGGGCGCTGCGGAAGTCGTCCATGCGGTAGAGCGTCTCGGCCAGGCCCAGCGTGACGGGAAGGCTGTTCGGCTCCAGCGCCAGGGAGCGGCGGTAGAGCTGGGCGGCGCTCTCCAGGTTGCCCTCGTCGGCGCTTTTCTGCGCCATCCGCCCCAGGGTGGCGGCGTTCTCCTTCGGCGTGGTCTTGGCCAAAGGCGTGTCCTGCGAGGGGTCGGTGGGCGGCGTGAAGCGCTGGGCCGTGGCGTCGGCCGTGGCCACCTGCGGACGCTGCTGCATGACGTAGGAGGTCTGCTGGGGCGGGTCGTTGGCGCAGGCACCCAGGCCCAGGGCGCCGAGGACCAGGGCGCCGGCGAGGTCGATGCGCCGCGTCCTGCCCGCCGGGCCGCCCGGCAGGCCGCCGGGCACGCGCACAGCCCGGCCGGGAGCCCCTGGCTCCGCCCTCTTGGCCTGCGCCGCGCGCCGAAGGCGCGATTCCACCAACTTGTTCAAATGTTTCAGCCCTAACCCCA
>JAEULC010000501.1 GCA_016792605.1 Rhodospirillales bacterium | reverse complement strand
CAGTGCGCGCATCGCGTTGAGCGACGGCAGCATCGCCACGGCGCGCTGCTCGATCAGCCAGGAGGTGCCGTCGTGCAGCGCGCCGAACGGCAGCATGTAGAGCGCGTCATGCGCGACCGCGAGCATCGCCTCGCCCGGCTTCAGCCCCAGAGGCGCGACCAGGGCCGCGTGGAGCGCCGCCATGCGCGGGCGCGCTTGCGGCGCGTCCTGGCGCATCTCGCCGAGCAGGCCGGAGACCTGGGCCGCGAGTGCGTCGCGTCGCTGCGGGATCGCGACCGCGCGCAGCTCGCCCGGCCGCAGCACCCAGGCGAGCGTGCGCTCCTGCAGCACGTGGTAGACGATGACCGCCGCATCGCGCGGCAGAGCCTGGCGCAGCGCCGTCAGCGGTTCGGCCGGCGCGACGCGGTCGACGAAGGTGAGTCCGCCGCCCGCCGGGTCGATGCGGCCGATCAGCAGGTCGAGCAGCGCGCGCGACCGGCTGCGCTCGCTGAGCTCCAGCGCCAGCGCGAAATCGCGCGTGTCGAAGGCCGCAGCCACGGCATCGTCGAATATGTCCTGCGCCGTGCCGAAGAAGCCGCTCTTGAACTCCTCGCTGCGGAACCGCCCGCGCACGGCCTCGGCCGCCGCCACCGCATCGAGGAACGCAGCCAAGGCCCCGGCCGCGTCGCCGCCCGCGCGCTTCGCCCGGCCCAGGCCATGCAGCGCCCACATGCGGACATAGGCGTCGTCGGCCGCCCCGGCAGCGGCGGCCTGGAACAACGAGGCGGCGCGCGCGGCATCCTTCTGCTGCAGGGCCAGCTCGGCCTCGGCGCGCGCCAGGGCCGGCAGCAGCGCCGCGGGCGCGTCCCGGCGCGCTTCCGCCAGCAACGCGCCCGCTCGTTTCGCCTGGTTCTGCGCGCGGAGCGCCTCGGCCTCGGCCACTAGGTACCAGGACCGCGTCGCGCCCTTGCCCAGCGTCGCCGCCGCTTGGCGATAGAGCGCCGCGGCCTGCGACGCCTGGCCGCGCCGCAGCGCGACGTCGCCCTGGATCTTCAGCGTCGGGGCCCGGACGGCCTCGGCAAGGCGCTGGTCCTTCGACGCCGCAATGGCGGCGAGCGCCTCGGCGGCCCAGCGCTGGGCCTGGTCGAGCGCGCCGGCGAGGCTGTAGGCATAGGCGAGGTTGCGCGCAGCGTAGGCGACCAGCGCCTTGTCGCCGACCTGCCGCCCCAGGAACAGCGCCATCCCGGCGGCCTGGATTGCCGCGCGGAATTCGCCGCGATCGGCGAGCTCGGCCGCGCTGCTGCAATAGCCGACCGCGTCGATCGGCTTGGCTTCGCTGCGCAACAGCGCGCGCCCTTCCGCCGCCATCGACGCCACCGTCTCGGCCTCGCCGACCGCGCGCGCGGCGCTCTCGTTGCCGGCTGGCGGCTTCGCGGCAGGGCGGGCCGATGCCGGCCGGTCTCCCGCGCAGCGCCCGTCGCCGGTCGCCGCGGCAGCAGCGACCGTGGCGGCGGGCACCGCGATCGGCGCCACCGGGATGACGGCAATGGTCGAGGGTACCGTGGTGGCCGGCGGTGCCGCCGGGGCGGGAGCAGGCGCGGGTGCGACCGCTGGCGCCGGCGCGCTGTCATCCTCGCCGGCGGAGGTCTCGACGTCGCCGACGCCGGCGAAGGCCGGTGCCAGGAACAGGAACGCGGCGAGCGCGCTAGAGACCGTGTTGCGGAAACAGGTCATGCGCCGGCCAGTCCTTCATCGCCCGCACCGCCGCCCAGACCTCGCGGTCGACCGCCAGCACGTCCTGCAGGTCGATCGAGGGACGGATCGCCCAGACCACCGAGACGTTCGGCGCGCGCGTGGCGAAGGTGAAGACCTGCTGCTCCTTGGCGCCGTACTGGTAGCGGCCGACATGGTACCAGAGCAGCACGCCGGGCCGGAACTCGCGCACCATCAGTCCCGACGTGTAGTAGGTCTGGCGCTGCTCGTTGATAAAGGCGCCGGAGGGGCCGAGCGCGACCTTGTGCATCGCCGCGTTCAGCACGCGGGTGTCCTCGGACTCGAACAACCAGAACAGCTTCAGCACCTCGGGCGCCGTCATCTGCCATCCCGAGACCGAGTCGATATAGCGCCGGTCGCGCTCGATCGTCGGCAGGGTCAGGCCGCCGGGCGTCAGCACGGACGCGCGGCAATACTCCTCGTAGGACATGCCGCTCGCCGCCTCGACCACCAGGCCGAGAACGGCGTAGCCGGCGTTGGAATAGATGTACTTGGCTCCGGGGTCGGCATCGAGCTTGCGCTTCAGGATCACCGGCAGCAGGTCCTCCTTGCGCCAGGAGGGCGGGTCGCGCTCGCGCCCCTTGGGCGGCTTGAACCCGCCGGAGCCGTTCAGCAGGACCGGATCGTCGTCGCGTTCGTTGCTGGCGAAGCCGGCCATGTGCGTCATGACCTGGCGCACGGTGACGCCGGGCACGCGCGGATCGGCCGGGGGCCCATGCTTCTGCAGCAGCGCGCCGATATACTTGGAGATCGGCGCGTCGAGGTCGAGCTTGCCCGCCTGGACCAGCGCCAGCACGGCCAGGCCGGTGACCGACTTGCTGATGCTGAACACCCGGTATCGGTCGGCGGGCTTCATGCCGCCGAAGCCCGCCAGGTGCACCAGGCGCTTCTGCTGCGCCACCGCCAGGATGCCGCTGCCCTTGAGACTGGCGACGCGCTCGGCGATCGGCTTCTCCATCGCCGCGAAGGCGCCCGTGGCTTGCGCGTGGGATATGCGGGGCGACAGCGCCGCCCCCAGGGCGCCGGCCAGCACGGCGCGGCGGTCAA
This sequence comes from Rhodospirillales bacterium, assembly GCA_016792605.1. Taxonomy (GTDB): domain Bacteria; phylum Pseudomonadota; class Alphaproteobacteria; order JAEULC01; family JAEULC01; genus JAEULC01. The sequence continues at coordinate 8,745 of JAEULC010000501.1, read as the reverse complement.
TGGCGTTGGACATGCGCGGGCGGACCTCCCGGACCAGGGACACCGTGCCGCGATGATTGCAGCCTCGCCGGGGAAGTCAATTCACCGCCAGGCCCGGGCCGGGCGGCGTCAGGCCTTCTTGTCGTCCTTGTAGTAGCCGACCGTGTCGCCCTGGAGCGTGACGCCGAGGCCGTTCAGGAGGCGGTTGGCGTAGTTGAAGTAGGCGCAGACTTGGTTGACCTCCAGGATCTCCTCGTCCGTGCCGCCCGCGTCCTTGATCGCCTGCACGTCGGCCTCGACCATGTCCTGCGGCCGGGCGGTCAGCTTGCCGGCATAGCGCAGCAGCGCCAGCTCCTTGCCCTGGAACACCTTCTCGGGCCTGCCCTCGGCGAAGGCTTGGCGCATGCGCTCGGCCCTGGCGTCGTCGCCCATCAGCACGCGGGCATTGTGGTAGTGATTGGTGAAGCTGTAGTCGCACTTGTTGATCATGCTGGTATAGGTGCCGACCGCCTCGAGGAAGGCCAGGCTCAGGCTGTTCTCCTTGTTGTGCAGCGCCGCCTTGTAGAGCACGTAGTGCCCGTCCATCGTGTGCGGGCGCAGGCTGTGCACCTTCATCACGTTGTCGACGGTGCCGTGCGGCGTCTTCACCTTGTCGTACATCTGCTTCAGGAAGCCCGTCGCTTGCTCGATCGGGATCATGCGGATCCAGGCGGCCATGGATGCTCCTTGCGAGTTGAATTCAGGTGTGGCGCGCGATGCGGCCGCGCTGTTCCAGATGCTGGAACAGCAGCGAGAAGACCGCGCTGACGACGAAGTAGAGGCCTGCGACGATCAGCCAGACCTCGAACACGCGGCCGCTGGTGACCGCGACCTCGGTGGCGAGGAAGGTGAGCTCCTGGATCGAGATCAGCGACACGATCGAGGAGGTCTTGATCAGCATGATGAATTGGCCGGCGAGCGGCGGCAGGATGCGGCGCAGCGCCTGGGGCAGCACGACCAGACGCATGCGCTGCCAGCGCTTCAGCCCCAGGCTGTCGGCGGCCTCCCACTGCCCCTTCTCGATCGACTGGATGCCGGCGCGGACGATCTCGGTGATGTAGGCGCCCTCGAACAGCACCAGGCAGAGCAGCCCGCTGGCGAAGTTCGCCAGCAACTTGGGATCGCCGAACAGGAAGCCGAGCGCCGGCGAGCCGCTGGCGGCTAGGCGGTCGATGCCCAGCAGCGGTATCACCTGGGACGACAGGAAGAAGTAGAAGATGAACATGAAGACGAGCGGCGGCATGTTGCGCACCAGCTCGACATAGAGCCCGGCGACGAGGCGCGGGAACAGGCGCCGGCTGGTCCGCATCAGGCCGAACACGAGGCCGACGACGGCGGCGAGCACGATGCCGTAGAGTGCCAGGCGCAGCGTGGTCAGGAAGCCGTGCAGCAGCAGCCCCGGCACCCATTGCCCGGTCGCCGGATCGACCCGCAGCACGTAGACCCAGACCTGCGACCAGTTCCATCGGTAGTGCAGCACGGCATCGACGCGCCACGCCACATAGGCCGCCGCCGACGCGAGCAGCGCCAGCACGAGGACGTCGATCCAGCCGAAGCGGAGCTTGCCGGTACCGGGCATGAGAATTCCGGCGCCGCCCACCCGCGGCGGACGGCGCCGTCTTCACGTCAGGCGGTCAGTTCTTGGCCACCTTGTCCTTCCAGTCGCGGTTCTGGAACCATGCGGCGTTGCGTTCCGCCAGCCAGCCGTTCGAGGTGTAGAACAGCACCCAGTTGTTGATCCAGTTGAGCGTGTCGGGATCGCCCTTGCGCAGCGCGATCGCCTCGTCGCCCTTGGTCAGGTTCTCCGCGAACGGCATGAACGCGACATCCGGGTTGTCGAGCGCCAGGAACCGCGGCCGCGGTGCCGAGGCCATCCAGCCGTGGGCGTTGCCGTTCAGCACCTCCTGCGAGGCCTGGGCGTCGTCGTCGAACTGGCGCAGCGTCGCCTTGGGAATGTTCTTCTGGATCCAGGCGCAGGACGTGACGCCGCGCCGGCAGGTGAGCGTCACCTCGGCCTTGTTGAAGTCGGCGACGGTCTTGAAGTTGCCCGCCAGCTTCTTGCTGGCGACGAGCTGCTGGCCCGAATGGGCGTAGGGGATCGAGAAGTTGACCGTCAGGTTGCGCTTGGGCGTGATCGACATGCCGGAGATGATGAAGTCGAACTTGCCGGCGATCAGCGCGGGGATGATGCCGTCCCAAGCCGTCGGCACGAACTCGACCTTCACTTCCATGTCCTCGGCCATCTTCTTGGCCACGTCGATCTCGAAGCCCATCAGCTCGCCCGCCGTGTCGCGCATCGCCCAGGGGACGAAGGTCGACAGGCCGACGCGCATCGTGCCGCGCTTCTTGATCTCCTCCAGCAGGCTCGCCGAACTGATCTGCTGCTTGATGTCCGCCTGCGCCCGCGCCGCCGGCGCCGCGCCGATTCCGATCGCAACGGCGGCCACTGCCGCCAACAACAGCTTGATTGCCCTCATCGCACCCATACTCCCTCTTGTTGCTTGACGTGAAACATTCAGCGCCCGACCGCCAGGCGCCGCTCGAGAACCCCGATTCCCATCGACAGGCTTACCGTGATCGCCAGGTAGATCGCCGCCACGGTGAACCAGATCTCGAAGCTCATGAACGTATCCGAGATGATGTTGCGCGCCTCGTTGGTCAGGTCGAACACCGCGATGACGCTGACGATCGCCGAGTGCTTGATCAGCGAGACGAGCACGCCGGCAAGCGGCGGCAGCATGATTCGGAAGGCCTGGGGCAGCACGACCAGGCGGTAGCTGCGCCCGCGGCTGAGGCCGAGCGCGCTGGCCGCATCCCACTGGCCCTGGCCGATCGACAGGATGCCGGCGCGGATGATCTCGGCGGCGAACGCGCCCTCGAAGGCAGCTAGCGCGATCACCCCGGTCCAGAACCGCGGCAGGCCCAGGATCGGCGCCAGGATGAAATAGAACACGTAGAGCTGCACCAGCAGCGGCGTGTTGCGGATCAGCTCTATATAGGCGATCGACAGGTAGCGGCCGGAATACGAGGTCGATAGCCGTAGCAGCGCCGTCGCCAGCCCGATGGCGAGCGCCAGGGCGGTCGCCCACAGGCTGATCTGGACGGTCACGACCAGCCCCTTCAGCAGCGGGCCCCAGATCACCTCGCCGTCGACGACGCGCCAGAGATGGCGCGGCACGCGGTACCACTGCCAATTATAGGCCATGCTGTCCGCGCCGCGCAGGACAGCCCACAGCAGCAGGGCGACGAAGGCCGCGAACTGCGCCAGGTCGAAGGCGCGGGAGTTCCACCAGCCGCCGCGCATGCCATCAGGCCTTGCGGTAGGCGAAGGCTTTGTTGAAGCGCCAGTTCAGGTAGTCGCCGCAGGTGATCGGCTCGTAGCGCGGCGTCTCGCCCGGGGCGCACACGACGCGCGGGTCGATCAGCGTGTCGTGGTCGGGATCGACCGCCACCGGCATGGAATAGCGCGCATGGCCGGTCGTGTTGATGACGCGGTGCGGCGTCGACGCGAAGCCGTCATTGGTCCAGCGCGCCAGCAGGTCGCCGACATTGACCACCAGCGTGCCGGGGATCGGGTGCGCCGTGACCCACTGCTTCTGCTTGTCCAGCACCTGCAAGCCCCCGGAATCGTCCTGCCACAGCACGGTCAGCACGCCGAAATCCGTGTGCGGGGCGACGCCGAATTGCTCGCAGCCGAGGTCGGGAGGCTGCGGCGGGTAGTAGAGCGCGGCGCCGCGGCTGATGTTCTTGCGCCAGCTCCGGCGGAAGCTGTCCTGCGGCAGATCCATGCCGAGCGCGAAGCCGCCGAGCAGCGCTCGCCCGCACTCCACCGCCTGGGTGAAATAGGGATAGAGCGCATCCTTGAGCTCGGGCATCGCAGCGGGCCAACGGTTGGGCACCACCATGCCGTTGCCGGCGAGAAAATCGGGATCGTCCTCGGCGATCTCCAGGCCGTAGACGAAGCTCTCCTTCAGGTCGACCTTGGCGTTGTCGTACATCTTCGCCTGGCCGACCGACAGGAAGCCGCGATGCCAGCCCTCGGGCCTGCTCCGGTTCTTCACCTCGGCCGGCAGGGCGAAGAAGCGCTTTGCGCCGTCGAGCGCGCGGTCGATGACCGCCTGCTCCACGTTGTGGTTCTTCACGTAGAAGAACCCGATCTCGGTCGCGGCGCGGCGGAACGCGGCCGCCACGCGGCGCTGCTGGTCGACCGTGCCCTCGATCAGCGGCGCCATGTCGATGACCGGGATAGCGCTTACATCGATGGTCTTGGCGGCGGCGTAGCTTGCGGCGGACGTCATGGCTTTCGTGCCCCTCGGTTGCCGCCAGCCTAGCATGGCGGCGACCGGAATCAGAAGATCGGCGCGGCGGCGGGCGCGGCGCACCCTGAAAGATTGTGGCTTGGCGAGTCGATGCCCTCCGTCGATAGTGGTTCCGTGCAGCAGGAAGCAACAGGCGCAACCGCCGCCGCGAACAGCACCCAGCCGCCGCCGGGCACGCCGTCCACCGGCCGGCGCAGCGGCGCCCTCTGGGTCCGGCGCCTGCGCCTGTGGACCGGGCTGACGCTGTTCACCTACGTCACGCTTCACCTCGTCAACCACGCCCTCGGCCTAGTCTCCCTCGACGCGATGATCGGGGGCATGGGCTATGCGCGCCTGGTCTGGCGCAACCCCGCCGGCGCGACGCTGCTCTACGGCGCGCTGCTGATCCATTTCTCGCTGGCGCTCTGGGCGATCTACCAGCGCCGGCGCTGGAGCCTGCCGGCCGACGAGTGGACCCGGCTGGTTCTCGGCCTGTCGATCATTCCCGCCCTGGCGCTGCACGTCACCGGCACGCGCATCGCCCACGCGCTCTACGACATCGACATCGGCTACCGCTTCGTGCTGATGGCCACCTGGCTCGGCGATCCGGCGACGCTTTGGCGCCAGGTGCTGGGCCTGCTGATCGCCTGGATCCATGGCTGCATCGGCGTACACTTGGTCGGGCGCCTGCAACCCTGGTACCGGCGCTGGATCGCGCTGTTCTACGCGCTCGCAATCCTGCTGCCGGTGCTGGCGCTGCTGGGATTCGTGCAGGGCGGTCGCGCGGTCGAGGCTTTAGTCGCGGATCCCGCCTGGTGGGAGGCCTATCGCGCTGCGACCCACCTGCCCACCGCGGCGGAGATCGCGTCGATCTACGCGATCGAGCGCGCCATCCTCTGGACGTTCTGCACGCTCGTGGTTGGCGCGGTGCTGGCGCGTATCGCCGCCAACATCGTCGCGCGCCGGCACGGCCTGATCCGCATCGCTTTTCCCGGCAAGCGCGTGATCGAGGTGCAGCGCGGCGCCACGATCCTCGACGCCAGCCGCCTGGGCCGCGTGCCGCACGCCGAGGTCTGCGGCGGCCGCGGACGCTGCTCGACCTGCCGCGTGCGAGTCAGCCGCGGGGCCGAGGCGCTGCCGCCGCCGAGCGAGGCCGAGCGCAAGGTGCTGCAGCGCATTGCCGCCGCCCCCAACGTGCGGCTGGCCTGCCAGACGCGGCCCGGTGCCGACGTGTCGGTGGTGCCGCTGCTGCCGCCGACCGCCACGGCGCGCGACGGTTTCGCCCGCGCGGGCCACATGCCCGGCCAGGAGCGCGAGCTCGCCATCCTGTTTGCGGACATCAGGGCCTTCACGCGACTCTCCGAGCACAAGCTGCCCTACGACGTGGTGTTCCTGCTCAACCGGTATTTCGGCGCCATGGGCAGCGCCGTCGAGCAGTCCGGCGGCCGCGTCGACAAGTTCATCGGCGACGGGGTGATGGCGCTGTTCGGCGTCGACACCGCGCCCGACGAGGCCTGCCGCCAAGCCCTGGCCGCCGCGCGCAGCATGGCGGTGCACCTGGAGGAGCTGAACCAGCTGCTGGCGCACGACCTGGCCGAGCCGCTGCGCATCGGCATCGGCGTGCATGTCGGCCCGGCGATCGTCGGCGAGATGGGCTACGGCGCCACGGTCGGCGTCACCGCGATCGGCGACGCGGTGAACACCGCCAGCCGGCTGGAGGGCATGACCAAGGCGTACGGCGCGCAGTTCGTCTGCTCGGACGCGGTGGCGAAGCGCGCCGGCGTCGACCTGTCAAAGTTCGAATGCCACGAGATCGAGGTCCGCGGCCGCCAGGAAACCCTGGCGATCCGCGTGGTCCCCGAGGCGAAGGAGCTGCCGGTCAGCTCGTGATGCCCTTGGCCTTCTTGTAGGCCGCAACCGCCTTCTCGAGGTCGCTGCGCTCCGCGCAGCCCGAGGGGCAGAGGTCGATCAGAACCTTGAGCTGGCCCTCCGCCTTCGGCAGGTTGTCGGTCATCAGGTAGAGCTCGCCCAGATACTCGTTCGCCCCCTTGTGCTTCGGGTCGACCTCGAGCGCCTTGGTGTAGGACTTCAGCGAGTCGTCATACTTGCCTGTTTTGCGCAGGCTGTAACCCAGGTAGTTCCAGGCATCGGCCTTGCCCGGCTCCTTCTGCACCACCTTCTGCAGCTTCTCGATCGCGTCCTTGTACTTCTCGGCCTTCACGTCCTTGACCGCCTTGTCGTAGTCGCTTTCGCGCGGCGCCGGCGGACTGTCGGAGCTGCCGGCGGCGTAGGCAGGCGCCGCCAACGAAACGGCAAGCGACAGGATCGCGGCGGCGCGCAAGATGAACTTCATCGGACCTCTCCTCTGTTCCCTTGTACCTGGATCATTGGGCGGCCAGGGTTTCGTCGATCGCGGCAGTCAGTTCTTTCGACTGAGGTGCCACGGACGAGGGAAAGGCGCCAGTCAACGTCCCGTCGCGCCCGATCAAATACTTGTGAAAATTCCAGCGCGGCGCTGCGCCCTCGCCCAGTTCCTCGGCGATCCAGCGGTAGAAGGGATGCGCCTTGCCGCCGATCACCGCCTGCTTCGCGGTCATCGGGAAGTCGACCTTGAACCGCGTCGTGCAGAACTGCTGGATCGCCTCGTCGCTGCCCGGCTCCTGCGCGCCGAAATCGTTCGACGGCACGCCGAGCACGACAAGCCCGTCGGCTCGGCGCTCCTGCCACAGCTTCTGGAGCCCCGCGTATTGCGGCGTATAGCCGCATTCCGACGCGGTGTTGACGACCAGCACCGCCTTGCCGGCAAAGGACTTCAACGGCAGATCCTTGCCGTCGATTGTCTTCAAGGTGAAATCGTGGGCCGTCGTCATCCGCGGAACTCCTTGCGTTAGCGCCAGCGCAGCAGGCGTCGCTCGAGCTGGCCAAGCACCCAGGCGACCATCAGGCCCAGCACCGAGAGCACGACGACGCCGGCAAGAAGCTGGTCGGTGCGCATCAGGTTGCCGGCGAACAACACCAGGGCGCCGATGCCGTGCTGGGCGTTGATCATCTCCGCCGCGACCACCAGGATCAGGGCGATCGAGGCCGAGATGCGGAAGCCGGAAAGGATGCCCGGTAGGGCGCCGGGCAGCACGACCTTGCGCACGATGTCGGCGCTGGGCAGGCCGAAGCTCTGCGCCATGCGGATCAGGCTGCGGGGCACGTTGTCGACCGCGCCGAAGGCCGCGACCGCAGTCGGGAAGAACACGCCAAGGCCGATGGTCGCGAGCTTTGACGGCTCGCCGATGCCGAACCACAGGATGAACAGCGGCAGCAGCGCGATCTTCGGGATCGGGAACAGCGCCGATACTAGCGGTACGCCGACCGAGCGCGCCAGGCTGGAAAGCCCGATCGCGACGCCGACCGCCAGGCCCGCGGCGGTGCCGATCAGCCAGCCGAGCGCGATGCGCTTGACCGAGGCGGCGATGTGCAGCCACAGCTCGCCGGATGCCGCCATCAAATAGAGAGCGTTTCCGATCTCGGCCGGGCTGGGCAGGAACAGGGGATTGACCAGACGCCAGGTCGAGGCCGCCTGCCACGCCGCGATCAGCAGCGCGAAGGCGACGACCGCGGGCAGGCGGCGCGCGCGCGGCGCGAAGCCGCCGCCGCGGAACGGGATGGTGCGTTCGGCCCCGTCAGCCATGAGCAAGCGCCATCTCGCGGTCGGCCGAGGCCGCCTCGTCGCGGATCAGGCGCCACAAACGGTCGCGCAAGGACGCCAGCGCCGCGACGCTGCGCGATGCGCGCGGCACGTCGACCGTCACCACCTCGCGGATCCGTCCCGGGCGGCGCGACAGCACGACGATGCGGTCGGCGAGCCGCAGCGCCTCGTCGAGATTATGGGTCACGTAGACCGCGGTGACCGCGCTGAGGGTCCAGAGTCGCTCGAAATCCTCGAGCAGCAGGTCGCGGGTCTGGGCGTCGAGCGCCGACAGCGGCTCGTCGAGCAGCAGCACCGCGGGCTTCGCCGCCAGCGCGCGGGCGATGCCGACGCGCTGGCGCATGCCGCCGGAGAGCTGCTTGGGGAGCGCGGCGCGGAACTCCGTCAGGCCGGTGAGCGACAGCACCTCGTCGATCGCGGCCGCGCGCCGGACAGCGTCGAGCTTGTGGTGCTCGAGCGCCAGCGACACGTTGCCCTCGACTGTGCGCCAGGGCAGCAGGGCGAAATCCTGGAACACATAGGTGAAGGGATTGAGCGTGCCGGCGGGCGGCTGGCCGCGCAGCCGCACCGCGCCCGCGGTCGGCTGCAACAGCCCGCCCAGGATGCCCAGCAGCGTCGACTTGCCGCAGCCCGACGGGCCGATCAGCGCCAGCGTCTCGCCGTCGCGCACCACCAGGTCGATGCCCTGGAGCACCTGCAGCCCGTCATAGGCATGGCCGACGCCGTCGA
>JAEULC010000496.1 GCA_016792605.1 Rhodospirillales bacterium | reverse complement strand
TGGGCGGGGATATGCGTGCCGACATGCGGCGCGCTGACCAGCAGCGGCGTTTCTCCGGCCATGAACCGGAACGCCGGCTCCATCAGGCGGCCTCCGCCAGGGGCACGCTTTCGCCGCGCCGGATGGCACCGATGCAGGGATTGCCGCCGAGCCAGTAGCTGAGCTCGGCCGGCCGGCCAATGCGCCAAAGCGCCAGGTCGGCGCGCTTGCCGACCTCCAGCGTGCCGCGATCGCTGAGGCCGAGCGCGCGCGCCGCATTGCGCGTCACCCCGGCCAGCGCCTCGGCCGGGGTCAGGCGGAACAGCGTGCAGCCCATGTTGAGCATCAACAGCAGCGACAGCACCGGCGAGGAGCCGGGGTTGCAGTCGCTGGCGATCGCCATGGTCACGCCATGGCGCCGGAAGGCGTCGATCGGCGGCAGCTGCTTTTCCCGCAGCACGAAGAACGCCCCGGGCAGGATGACGGCGACCGTCCCGGCCGCGCCCATCGCCCGGGCGCCGGCCTCGGAGGTGTATTCCAGGTGCTCGGCCGACAGCGCGCGATGCTTCGCGGCGAGCGCCGCGCCGCCGAGGTCGGAAAGCTGGTCGGCGTGGAGCTTCACCGGAATGCCGGCCTTGGCCGAAGCGGCGAAGACGCGCTCGGTCTCCCCGGGCGTGAACGCGATCTTCTCGCAGAACACGTCGGTGGCGTCGGCCAGCTTGTCCAGGGCGATGCGCGGCAGCATCTCATCGCAGACCAGGTCGACATAGGCGGTCTGGCGCCCCTCGAATTCCGGCGGCAGGGCGTGGGCGCCGAGGAAAGTCGTGGCGACGTCGACCGGCAGCTCGCGCCCAAGCCGGCGGGCGACGCGCAGCATCTTGGCCTCGTTGGCGGTGTCGAGCCCGTAGCCCGACTTGATCTCGACCGTCGTCACGCCCTCGGCGATCAGCCGGCGAAGCCGCGGGACGGCGGCGGCGTAGAGCTGGTCCTCGCCGACCGCCCTGGTCGCCGCGACGGTCGAGCGGATGCCGCCCCCGGCGCGCGCGATCTCCTCGTACGTGGCGCCGTTGAGCCGCATCTCGAACTCCTGCGCCCGGTCGCCGCCGAAGACGAGGTGGGTGTGGCAGTCGATCAGGCCGGGGGTGATCCAGGCCCCGCTGCCGTCATGCATGTGGCGCGTCGCCCGCGCCTCCTCCGCCGGCAGGTCGGCGCGCGGACCGACCCAGGCGATCTTGCCGTTCGCCACGGCCACGGCCGCGTCGCGGATCGTGCCATACCCGTCCGCCTCGGCGCCGACACGCCCCGCGGCCTCCGGAGGCACCATCGTTGCCGCCGACACGTTGACCCACAGCGAATCCCAACGCACCATCGCTCTCCTGACTAGCCTACCGCCGTTCCACCGGCGGATTCTTCCATCCCCCGGACCCGGCGGCAAATGAATACCCTGTTTTTCGCCAACGCCCTATTGCCGAACGGCTGGGCCAGGAACGTGCGCCTGGACATCGACCCGGCCGGCAATTTCGCCGCGATTTCCGCCGATTCCCGGCCCGACGGCGCCGCCCGCGTCGACGGCGTCGCGATCCCCGGCATGCCGAATCTGCATAGCCATGCCTTCCAGCGCGCCATGGCTGGTTTGACGGAAACCGTGGGATCGGCCCCGGGAGGAGTGGAGGACAGCTTCTGGACCTGGCGCGAGGTGATGTACCGCTTCGTCGGCAAGCTGGAGCCCGACGACCTGCGCGCCATCGCCACCCAGCTCTATGCCGAAATGCTGTGCAGCGGCTACACCGCCGTCGCCGAGTTCCACTACCTGCATCACGACGTCGACGGCCGGCCCTATGCCGACCCGGCCGAGATGTCGCGCGCCGTGGCCGAGGCGGCGCGCACGGCTGGGATCGGCCAGACGCTGCTGCCCGTGCTTTATGCATCCGGTGGCTTCGGCGGCAAGCCCGCGGGCGACGTCCAGCGCCGCTTCCTGCACACGGTCGACGACTACCTGCGCCTGGTGGCCACGCTGGAGCGCGCCTATCGCGACGATCCGCAGATCCGCGTGGGCATTGCGCCGCACTCGCTGCGCGCCGTCCCGCCCGAGACGCTGCGCGAAGCGATCGTGGGGCTGGACGCCATCGACCAGGACGCTCCGATCCACATCCACATCGCCGAGCAGACCAAGGAGGTCGAGGACTGCCTGGCCTGGTCGGCCCAGCGCCCGGTCGACTGGCTGCTGCAGCACGCCCCCGTGGGACCGCGCTGGTGCCTCGTCCATGCCACCCACATGACCGGCCAGGAAACCGCCGCGCTCGCCGCCAGCGGGGCCGTGGCGGGCCTCTGCCCGACCACCGAGGCCAATCTGGGCGACGGGCTGTTTCCGCTCGTGGCCTACCTGGCGGCCAACGGGCGCTACGGCATCGGGTCCGACAGCCATATCTCGGTCAGCCCGGTCGAGGAGCTGCGCTGGCTGGAATACGGGCAGCGCCTGGTCACGCGCCGGCGCAACGTGGCGGCCCAGGGCTGGGCGACCGGCCCAGGCGCCGCCACCGGCGCCGGGCTGCACCAGCGCGCGTTGACAGGCGGCGCCCAGGCCTGCGCCCGCCCGATCGGCGCCCTCGGCCAGGGCCGGCGCGCCGACCTGGTGGTGCTCGATCCCGACCACCCCATCCTCGCGGGGCGCGACGGCGAGCGCCTGGTCGATTCCTACGTCTTCTCCGGCAATGCCGCGGTCGTGCGCCACGTGATGGTCGGCGGCGAATGGGTGGTGCGCGACGGACGGCACCGCGACGGCGAGCGTATCGCCGAGGCCTATCGCCAGACGGTGAAGCGGCTGGCGGCCTGAGCCTCAGCTGACCCGCAGGTAGCCCATCATCCCCGTCTCCTGGTGCTCGATGATGTGGCAGTGGAACATCCAGTCGCCGGGTTCGCCGGCGACGAAGGCGATTTCGACCCGTTCGTCCGGCCCGACCAGCACGGTGTCGGCCCAGAACGGGCGGTATCTGGTCTTGCTTGCGCGCAGCACGCGGAAGGTGTGGCCGTGCAGGTGCATGGGATGCCAGTGCGGCGTCGCGTTGAACAGCTCGGCGACATAGGTGCTGCCCGCCTTAAGCTCGAACAGCGGCGGCATTTTCTTGTCGTGGCCGACGCCGGGCCAGGCCTGCTTGTTGATCGACCAGAAGATCTTCTGGCTGAGGCAGAGCGCGTCCAGACTCATGCCGGTTTCCTTGGCCCAGGCCTCCATCGCCGGATCGCCATGGCCGGTCGCCAGCGCCACGTCGAGCCGCACCGCGCCCTTGAGCAGCGGCGCCGGCAGCTCGGCTGTCGGCAGCTTCAGCGGCGGCGCCTTGCCGTCGCGCTTCGCCGCCGCGCCGTGCGACTCGACCCGCGCCAGCAGCACGGGCTTGGCACCCCACACATCCTCGATCGTCACCGCCTGGCCCTCGGCCGGGGCGGTGAAAGCCAAGTCGACGCGCATCGCCGGGCCAAGCCGCCAGTCATTGGCGGGGTAAGGGTCGCAAGCATTGCCGTCCGTAGCGACGATCGTAACCGGCGCGCCCGACGTGCCGAGCACCGGAATGCGCGTGGCGTCGATGTTGAGCAGGCGCAGCCGGACGCGCGATCCCGGCGCGACTGCAATGGTCGGGGCCTGCCCGCCATTCACCGCGCGGATCTTGCCGAAGGTACCCGCGCGTCCGGCGCCCTGATCGGTCAGGAACGGCTCGAACGATCCATCGGGCTTCACCCGTCAGTCGCTGAGCACCAGCGTGCGGTCGACGTCGAACAAGCCTTCCTCGCGCGGGTCTTCCACCACCAGCACGCCGGCGAGGCCGCGGCCCAGCGCCTCGACCGTGTTGCAATGCGGATGGAAGAAGAAGGTGCCCGGGTCGGGCGGCGCGAAGCGGTAGGTGAATGACTTGCCGGGTTCGACCGGGTCCTGGGTCATGTAGGGCACGCCGTCCATCGCATGGGGGACGCGCACCCCGTGCCAATGGATCGTGGTGTGCTCCTTCAACCTGTTGCGGAGTTCGGCAATGAACTCCGCGCCGCGCTTCACGCGCAGTTCCAAGGGCCATGTGTCGCTGTAGGTCCAAAGCGCGGAATCGCCGCTGCAGCCTGGGATGCGGCGCGGACGCTCCTTCGCTTCCAGCGACACCGGCGCGGCGCCCGGTTGGCGCGGCACGGCCAGCGTCGCGCCCAGCGCGCCGGTCGCGGCCAGGAAGCCGCGGCGCGTCAGGCCCAAAGAGCTACTCCGCGGCGACGCGCGCCGGCGCCGGGCGGTCGAGCACCTGGTCGAGCACCCAGTTGCCGAGCTTGTGGACGTGGTGCTCCTTCCACGACAGCCGGCCCGGCGGCCGGCCTGATGCGCGCATGCCGCGCTGCTGCACCTCGCCGATGCCGTTGTCCTCGGCGATCGAGGTCTCCCAGCGCGCGTAGTAGCGCTGCACCACCTGCTGGAAATCCGGCCGCGCGACCGTGCTGCGCGGGAAGCAGAAGCCGACCGAGACCTTGGTGCGCTCCGGTCCGTTCGGCTGGAAGTCGAGCCACCACATGCAGTCCTGGGTGCAGGCGAACTGCAGCGACGGGTACATCATGGTGAAGTAGGTGCCGCTCCGGTGCTTCGCCGGCAGGTCGGTGATAAAGGGCAGCGGCGAGGCCTCGCCGGTCATCAGCGCGATGGTCGTGGCCTGCTCGATGAACAGCGCGTCCCACTCGCCGCGCGTGTCGACCGCCTCGCCCTGCTGCTGGCCCAGGCTGACGCGATGCACCGTGCCGGTGTGATACTCCTCCATCGCGTTCTCGGTCACCATCTTCCAGTTGCAGGCGATGTCGAACTCGATGCGCCGGACGCAGACCATCTCCTCGAACCGATAGGGCCCAAGCACCTCGGGCATGTCGCCCCACGCACTGAGCAGCGGGGCTGCGTCGCGGTTCGGGTTGACGAACACAAAGCCGCGCCAAGTCTCCAGTCGTACCGGCACCAGCCCGTGCTCGTTGCGGTCGAAGTTCTTCGACTTCTCCATCGCCGGCGCGCCGAGCAGCGCCCCGTCCAGGCCGAACTTCCAGGAGTGGTACGGGCAGACGATCGAGGTGCAGTTCCCCTCGCCTTCCAGGAGCTGCGCGCCGCGATGGCGGCAGGAATTGAGGAAGGCGTTGAGCGCGCCGTCGCGTTTGCGGACCACGATCACCGGCCCGGCGAAGGTCTCGATGGTCCTGTAGGCGCCCTCGCCCTGCAGCTCGTCCTCGCGTCCGACGAAGCGCCAGCGCGGACGGAAGATGCGCTCGATTTCGCGCTGGTGGAATTCCGCCGAGGTGTAGCACCAGCTGGGCAGCGTCTCGGCCTCGGTCAGGGGCCGGCGCGCACCGGCGTAAAGGGCGGGATCGAAGAGATTTGTCATGTGCCTGATCCTACTCGGCGGAAAGCCGGGGCGGCAAGCCGCCGCACAGCTACGGCGCCATCGCCGCCGCCTTGATCGATTCCTCGCGGATTTCCTCGGTCAGGCGCGCCTTGTAGGCGGCGAATTCGGGCGTGGTCTTGATCGTGTAGTGCCGGGGATGCGGCAGGTCGATCCTGAGGTCGGTCTTGATCCGGCCCGGCCGGGCCGACATCACGGCCACGCGGTTGGCCATGAAGATCGCCTCCTCGATGTCGTGGGTGACGAACAGCACTGTCTTGCGATCCGCCTCCCAGATGCCGAGCAGCAGCTCTTGCATCAGCGCCCGGGTCTGGTTGTCGAGCGCGCCGAAGGGCTCGTCGAGCAGCAGGATCGACGGGTCGTTGGCGAGCGCGCGGGCCAGGGCCGTGCGCTGCTGCATCCCGCCCGACAGCATCTTGGGAAAATGGTTCTCAAATCCCTTCAGGCCGACCTGCGCGATGTAGCGCTCAACCAGCTTGTCCTGCTCGACCTTGGGCACGCCGCGCTCGCGCGGGCCGAAGGCTATGTTCTGCGCCACGGTCAGCCAGGGAAACAGCGTGTAGGACTGGAACACCATGCCGCGGTCGCGGCCCGGCCCCTCGACCTGCTTGCCGTCGAGCATCACCCGGCCGGCGCTCGGCCGGTCGAGGCCGGCAACGATGCGCAGCAGCGTCGACTTGCCGCAGCCCGACGGCCCGAGGATGGTGATGAAGTCGTTGTCCGCGACCTCGATGTCGGTCGGTTGCAGCGCCACCGTCGGCGGGCCCTTGCGCACGCCGGGGAAGGTGCGCGACACGCCTTCGACCTTGAGGCGGCTCACCGCGAAACGCTCCAGGGGAAGAGCCGCTCGTTCATCGTCTTGAACAGATAGTCGGAGATCAAGCCGATGACGCCGATCACGACGATGCCGAAGATCATCTGCCCGGTGTCGAGCAGGCGCTGCGAATCCATGATCATGTGGCCGATGCCGCTCGACGCGCCGATCAGCTCGGCGACGATCACGTAGGTCCAGGCCCAGCCCAGCACCAGGCGCAGCGACTCGGCGATCGCCGGGGCGGAGCCCGGC
>JAEULC010000488.1 GCA_016792605.1 Rhodospirillales bacterium | reverse complement strand
GCCGGGCTGCAGGCGACGCTCGACGGCGTGCGCCGCCTGGGCTTCTCCGGCGTCAACGTGACCTTCCCCTACAAGGAGGCGGTGGTCCCGCTGCTCGATCGCCTGTCGCCGGCCGCGGCCGGCATGGGCGCGGTCAACACCGTCGTGGTCGAGGGCGGCGCCCTGGTCGGCCACAACACCGACTCGACCGGCTTCGCCAGCGCCTTCCGGGAGGTCTTCGGCCCGCGGCCCGAAGGGCCAGTGGCACTGATCGGCGCGGGCGGGGCGGGACGCGCGATCGCCTTTGCCTTTGCTGCGCTGGGCGCGCCCGGGCTGCGCCTCTACGACTCCGACCGCGCCAAGGCGCAGGCGCTGGCCGATGCGCTGGGCGGGCAGATCGCCGTGACCCTGTGCGACGATGCGGCCACGGCGCTCAAGGGTGCTTGCGGCGCGGTCAACGCGACCCCGGTGGGCATGTTGCCGAGCCGCGAGAACCCGATCCCGGCCGAGCTGCTGTCGGCCGATCTCTGGATCGCCGACGCGGTCTACACGCCGCTCTGGACGCCGCTGCTGCTGGCAGCCAAGGCCAAGGGCTGCCGGGTGATGACCGGGCGCGAGCTGGCGATCTGGCAGGCGGTCGACGCCTTCAAGCTCTTCACCGGCCGCGACCCGTCGCCCCAGGCGATCGGTCAGGCCTTCGACCAGGTGATGGCGCGCCGCACGGCCGCCTAGGCAATCCAAAACGCACCAAGGGAGGTAACGACATGAACACGAAATTCCTGACCGGCGTCCTCGCGGCGGCGGTCCTGTCGCTGGGGGTGGCGGCGGCCTCAGCCCAGAACCCGCCGATCAAGCTCGAGAACGTCGCCGAGCTCTCCGGCCCGGGCGCGACCGTCGGCACGAACTGGAAGAACGGCATCGATCTCGCCATCGCCGAGATCAACGCCAAGGGCGGCATCCTCGGCCGCAAGGTCGAAGTCAATCACGCCGACTCGCAGTCGAACCCGGGCGTCGCGCGCTCGCTGTTCCAGAAGGCGATCGACGCCAACCCCTACGCCCTGCTGGGGCCGGGCTATTCGGGCTCGGTGAAGGTGACGGCGTCCTTGGCGGAGGCCGCGGGCCTGGCGCAGGTCATGGGCGGCGAGGCGGCCGAGCTGACCATGGCGGGCCACAAGAACCTGGTGCGCACCTCGTTCGGCCAGCAGTCGTCGATGCCGAAGATCGCCAAGTACATCGCCGAGGAAGTGAAGGCCCAGGCCGTCGCGGTCGTATGGGTCAACAACGACTTCGGCAAGGGCGGCCGCGACATGATCACCAAGGAGCTGGCGGCCCGGAACGTGAAGATCGTCGCCGACCTGTCGACCGAGGCCGGCCAGGCCGACTTCGCCGCCGACGTGGTCAAGATCAAGAACGCCAAGGCCGACGTGGCCTTCATCTACCTGAATGAAGAGGAGAGCGCCCGCATCCTGAAGGAGCTGCACGGCCAGAATGTGAAGATTCCGCTGATCGGCGAGACCACGCTGCTCGGCCAGAAGGTGATCGAACTGGCCGGCGTAGCGGCCAACGGCGTGAAGGGCCATGTCGGGCTCACCACCGACGCGCCGGTGCCGGCGGTGCAGGAGTTCCGCAAGCGGTTCCAGGCCAAGTACAACTACGTGCCGGACCACAACGGCATCAAGGGCTACCTGTCGGTCTACATGATCAAGGCGGCGACAGAGAAGATGGGCAAGGTCGACGCCAAGGCCCTGCCGGCGGCGCTGCACAACATCACCATCACGCCCGACAAGGAGCCGGGCATCCTGATGGAGGTCACGGTCGACGAGAAGGGCGACCTCGACCGGATGAGCTTCCTCGGCGAGGTGGTCGACGGCAAGCAGGTCATCAAGCAGGTGCTGCCGAAGCTGAAATAGCCTAGGAGTTCTGTCAGGGCTTAAGGACCCGGTCGGCCCGAGCGCCGGCCGGGTTCGTTTGGGGACGAATGGAAAGTCTTCTCTACCTTGTGCTGGCGGGGCTGATGACCGGGGCGATCTATGCCCTGGTGGCGATCGGATTCACCCTGCTGTGGCAGACCTCGCAGACCATCAATTTCGCCCAGGGCGAGTTCGCCATGCTGCCCGCGTTTTTCATGCTGGTGGCACTGAACCTGAAGCTGCCCCTGTGGCTTGCCATTCTCCTGGGCGTGGGCGTCTCCATTCTCCTGCTCGGACTCGCCTTCAAGCGCCTGCTGGTGGACCCGATGCTGCGCCACGGCGTGCTGCCGCTGGCGATCGCGACCATGGCGCTCGCCATATTCCTGAAGGAGTCGGTGAAGGAATTCTACAGCGCCGAGGCCCAGCGCTTCCCCTCGCTGTTTCCCGAGCAGAAGGTCGATGTCGGCGGGGCGATGATCTCGATCCAGAGCATCGGCGTGTTCCTGGTCGCCATCGCGGCCGTCGTCGCGCTCCAGCTCTTTCTTTCGCGCACCCGGACCGGCCGGTCGATGCAGGCCGTGGCGCAGAACCCGACCGTGGCCCGGATCCTGGGCGTGCCGGTCGAGCGCATGATCCTGCTTACCTTCGCGATCAACGCCGCGCTGGTGGCGCTCGCCTCGGCGCTGGTCACGCCGATCTACCTCGCCAAGTTCTCGAACGGTGAGGTGCTGGGCATGGCCGCCTTCGTCGCCGCGATCGTCGGCGGCTTCAACCAGATCCGCGGCGCCATCGCCGGCGGGTTCCTGCTCGGCATCGTCGACAACATCGCCGCCGCCTATGTCTCGACCCAGTACCGCGCCGCCATCCCGCTCTTGATCCTGATCGTCGTGATCATGGTGCGGCCCCAGGGGCTGCTCGGCCGCGCCGAGGAGCGCACGGTATGACGCTCCAGCGCCTCGCCGTGCCCGGCGCCATCCTGGCGGGGATCATTGCCCTGGCGCTCGCGCCCTACGGGCTCAAGAACTACGGCATCTCGATCCTGGGCCTCTGGGCCGTCACCACCATTGCCGCGATCGGCCTCAACCTGACGCTGGGCTACGCGGGCCAGGTCTCGCTGGCCCAGGGCGCCTTCGTCGGCATCGGCGCCTATGCGACCGCGATCCTGATGGCCAAGGGCGTGCCGTTCGGCGCCACGCTGCTCCTCTCGGGGCTGCTTTGCTTCGCGATCGGCTGGCTGCTGGGCTATCCGGCGCTGCGCGTGCAGCACCACTACCTGGCCTTCGTGACGCTGGCCTTCGCCACCCTGGCCTTCCTGGTGTTCCGCAACGAGCAGTGGCTGACCGGCGGCATCTACGGCATCTCGGGCATCCGCCGGCCGGTGATCCTGGGCTGGAACACGGCGCCGGAGCGCGCCTACTTCCACTTCTGCCTGATCATGCTGGTGCTGGTCTCCGGCTTCGTCTGGTGGATCGTGCGCTCGCCCTGGGGCCGCGCCTTCCTGGCCTTGCGCGAGAACCCGGTCCGCGCCGCCTCGCTGGGCGTCGACACGCGGCGCTACACCCTGATGGCCTTCGCTATCGGCGCCGGCATCGGCGGCGTCGCCGGCGCCCTCTACGCCCCCCTGGTGACCTATATCGATCCCGTGCCCTTCGCGCTGAGCTTCTCGCTGAACCTGCTGCTGATGGTCATCGTCGGCGGCGGCGGCTACTTCTTCGGCCCCTTCGTCGGCGCGATGATCGCGGTGCTGCTGCCCGAGTGGCTGCGCTTCGCCCAGGGCCTCTACCTGGTCGCCTATGCCGCGGCGGTCATGGTGCTGCTGGTGTTCTGGCCCTCGGGCATCATGGGCATCCTCGACCGGCTGCTACGCCCCGCGGACCCCAACCAGGGAGCGGCGCGATGACGGCGGTGCTCGAGGTCAGCAATCTCAGCAAGCACTACGGCGGCATCGCCGCGGTGGACGGGGTCACCTTCGAGGTGTTCGAGGGCGAGATCCTCGGCATCATCGGGCCGAACGGCAGCGGCAAGTCGACGCTGTTCAACTGCATCCTGGGCCAGGCCAGCCCGAGCGCCGGCGAGGTGAAGCTCGACGGCAAGCCCGTCACCGGCATGCGGCCCTGCGACCTCAACCGCCACGGCGTCGGCCGCACGTTTCAGATGCTGCAAGTGTTTCCGGCCCTGTCGGTGCGCGAAAACCTGATCCTGGCCGGCCAGGAGCACCAGGGCACGGCGGTCGGCCGCCTGTTCGGCCGTGCCGATGCCGGACTCTCGGCCACGGTCGAGCGCATGATCGAGTTCTTCCGGCTGACGCCCGTCGCTGACCTCAGGGCGGGGGGCTTGAGCTTCGGCCAGCAGAAGCTCTTGGACTGCGCCATGGCGTTCATGGCCGGCCCCCGCCTGGTGCTGCTCGACGAGCCGGCGGGCGGCGTCAATCCCACGATGCTCGGCAGCCTCGGCGAGCGCCTGCGCGCGCTCAACGCCGAGCACAGGGCCACCTTCGTGGTGATCGAGCACAACATGGAATTCGTGATGTCGCTCTGCACCCGCATCCTGGTGCTGGCCGAGGGCAAGATCATCGCCGAGGGTCCGCCCGAGCAGGTGCGCCGCGATCCCAAGGTCATCGAGGCCTATCTTGGCAACTGACGCGCCCTCCGCCCCGGCACCGCCCCCGCAGGCCACGCCGCCGCTGGTCCCGGCCAAGGCGATCCTGGAGCTGGACGGCGTCGTCGCGGGCTATGGCCGCACGACGATCCTCCATGGCGTCAGTTTCACGGTGAAGCAGGGCGCGATCACCACGGTCATCGGGCCGAACGGGGCTGGCAAGTCGACCGTGTTCAAGGTGGTGTTCGGCCTTCTGCGCGCGCGCGAGGGCAAGGTGCGCTTCGACGGCCGCGACATCACCAATGTCGAGCCGCGACGCCTCCTGTCGCTGGGCTTGTGCTACGTGCCCCAGGGGCGCAACGTCTTTCCCGAGCTGTCGGTGCGTCACAATCTCGACCTTGCCGGCGTGGCGGCCGGCAGCGGCATCGACTTTCCGGCGCGGATCGCGGCGGCGATGGAGCGCTTCCCCATGCTGCGCAGCAAAGCCGACCGCCAGGCCTCGACCTTGAGCGGCGGCGAACAGAAGATCCTGGAGATCGCGCGCGGCCTGCTGCTCGACCCCAAGCTGGTGCTGATCGACGAGCCCTCGATCGGGCTCTCGCCGCTGATGGTGCAGGAGGTCTTCGCTGTGCTGGCCGAGCTGCGCGCCAAGGGCGTGACGGTGCTGATGATCGAGCAGAACGCCAAGAGCGCGCTTGGCCTGTCGGACCAGGCGATTGTGCTGGAGCTCGGGCGCACGCGGCACCAGGACAGCGCGGCGGCGATCCTCGCCGACCCGCGCATCGGCCAGCTCTTTCTTGGCGGCGCCATGGGCCAGACCGCGCCCCATGTCGTCGACGCGCCGCCGCTGGCCTAGGATCGGTATTGCAAGGGAGAACGCCATGAGCGGGAGCGATCGCTACCAGAAGGGCCTGAAGACGCGCAGCGAGGTGCTGGGCAAGGCCCATGTCGAGCGCGCCACGGCGCGCGCCACCGATTTCGACCGTGAGTTCCAGCAGCAGATCACCGAGTATTGCTGGAACGACGTCTGGAACCGCCCCGGCCTGGAGCGCAAGACGCGGTCGATGCTCAACATCGCCATGCTGGCCTCGCTCGGCCGCGAGGACGAGTTCAAGCTGCACGTGCGCGCCAGCAAGAACACCGGCGTCACCCGCGACGAGGTGAAGGAAATCCTGATGCAGGTCGCGATCTATGCCGGCGTGCCGGCGGCCAACACCGCCTTCCGCCTGGCGCGCGAGGTGTTCGAGCAGGCAGACAAGGAGGCCCAGTCGTGAGCGCCCGAGACCCGATCCCCTATCGCCGCGAGAAGCCCGGCGCACAGCCGCCGAACGACTACCCGCTCTACAAGAGCACGATCAAGCGCCATCCCAAGCGCGCGCCGGTCCGCATCGCGCAGACGCTGACCGAGGTGACCGGCCCGACCTTCACCAAGCCCTGGTACGGGAAGGCGCTCGCGGACCTGACGAAGATGCACAAGGGCGAGCCGCTGGGCGAGCGCATCATCCTGGCCGGCCGCGTGCTGGACGAGGACGGCAGGCCGGTGCCCGGCACGCTGGTCGAGATGTGGCAGGCCAACGCCGCGGGGCGCTACGCCCATCCGCGCGACCAGCACGACGCGCCGCTCGACCCCAACTTCACCGGCTTCGGCCAGGTGGTGACGGACGCCAAGGGCGAGTGGCGCTTCGTCTCGATCAAGCCGGGCCACTATCCCTGGCGCAACACCCACAACGCCTGGCGGGCGCAGCACCTGCATTTCTCGGTCTTCGGCCCGGCCTTCGCGACGCGCATCGTGACGCAGATGTACTTTCCGGGCGACCCGCTGCTGGCCGCCGATCCGGTGTTCAACAGCGTCCCGGACGCCAAGGGCCGCGACGCGCTGATCTCGCGCTACGACGCCGACCTCAGCGAGCCGGAATGGGCGCTGGGATTCCGCTGGGACATGGTGCTGCGCGGCCGGGCGGCCACGCCGCGGGAGAACTAGGATGAAGCTGCCGCTGACCGGCTCGCAGACCGTCGGGCCCTTCTACCACTTTGCGCTCGACCGGCCGGACTGGGCCGACCTGACGCGCAACGGCGCCAAGGGCGAGAAGATCCGCATCGAGGGCACGATCCTGGACGGCGACGGCGCGCCATGCCCCGACGCCTTCCTGGAAGTGTGGCAGGCCAACGCCGCCGGCCGCTACGCCCATCCGGACGACCGGCAGGAGGACAAGAAGCTTGACTCGCGCTTCCTGGGCTTCGGCCGCGTGTCGCCCGACGCCAAGGGCCGCTATGGTTTCACCACGATCCGGCCGGGCGCCGTGCCGGGGCGCGGCAACGCGCTGCAGGCGCCGCATATCGCGGTCAATGTCTTCGCCCGCGGCATTCTGAAGCATCTGGTCACGCGCATCTACTTCCCCGACTTCGCCGAGGCGAACGAGGCCGACCCGGTGCTGGGCGCGATCGACGACGCGGCGCATCGCGCCACGCTGATCGCCAAGCGAGGCAAGGCGAAGAAGATCGGCGGGGCGACAATGCCGGTGTACCGCTTCGACGTGATCCTGCAGGGCGCGGGCGAGACCGCCTTCTTCGACATCTGAGGGGCCGAGCCGTGGCGATCAACCCGGCGGAGCAGGCGATCTATGGCGGGCTTTACGGCAGCGACGCCATGCGCGCGGTCTTCGATGAACGCACCGGGCTCGCCCGCATGCTGGAGGTCGAGGCGGCGCTGGCGCGGGTGCAGGCCAAGCTCGGCATCGTCCCGGGCGAGGCCGCCGAGGCGATCGCTGGCGCGGCGGCGCTGGAAAACCTGTCGGTCGAGGAGATCGCCGCCAGCACGCGTGTCGTCGGCTACCCCGTGGTCGGCCTGACCAAGGCGCTGGCCAAGGCGGCGGGTGCGGAGGCGGGGCGCTACGTCCACTGGGGCGCCACGACCCAGGACATCCTAGACACGGCGCTGGTGCTGCAGGTGCGCGACGGCCTAGACTTGCTGGAGAAGGCGATGCGCCGGCTGCTGCGCGCCCTGGTCGCCAAGGCGGTTGCGCATCGCGACGACGTAATGGCCGGGCGCACGCATCTGCAGCACGCCCTGCCGCTGACCTTCGGGTACAAATGCGCGGTATGGGCCAACCCGCTGATCGACGACCTTGAGCGCATCGCGATGCTGCGGCCGCGCGTGCTGAAGGCGCAGTTCGGCGGCGCGGTCGGCACGCTGGCCTCGCTGGGCGACAGGGGCAGGGCGGTGACCGAGGGGCTGGCCGCGGCGCTCGGCCTCCTGGCGCCGACCGCGCCCTGGCATGTCGCGCGCGACTCCCTGGCCGAGGTCATGTCCGTCCTGGCGATCCACGGCGGGAACCTCGCCAAGTTCGCTACCGACATCGTGCTGCTGATGCAGACCGAGATCGCCGAGGTGTTCGAGCCGCACCAGCCCGGCCGCGGCTCCTCCTCGACCATGCCGCAGAAGCGCAACCCGATCGCCTGCGAGTACGTGCTCGCTGCGGTGCGCGGCGCCCAGTCGCTGGCGCCGATGGTCGCGTCCGCGATGGCGCAGGACCACGAACGCGCGACGGGGCCGTGGCAGGCCGAGCAGCTTGCCCTGCCGCAGGTGTTCGTGCTGATCGCCGGCGCGCTCGACCACGCCGTCGCGATCGCTGAGGGCATGGTCGTGGACACGGCCCGGATGCGCCGGAACCTTGACCAGACCGGCGGGCTGATTATGGCCGAGGCGGTGATGATGGGCCTGGCACCGGCGATCGGGCGCCAGGCGGCGCATGACGTGCTGGAGCATGCCTGCGCTCGCGCCCTGGCGGAGAAGCGGCCGCTGGGCGAGGTGCTGGCCGGGGAGCCCGATCTCAAGGGCCGCATCGACCAGGCGAGCCTGGCGCGGTTGACCGACCCGGCGCGCTATCTCGGTGAATGCGGTGCGGTCGTCGACCGGGTCGCCGCGCGGGCGAAAAACGCCTGAATCCGGCCTGTTTTTGCGTTCACCGAATATTTACCATGCGCGCCTAGGCTGTATTGGGGAACAAGCGTCCGCGAGAGAGACCGGGCCATGGCCAGCATTCTGGTGATCGACGACGAAGGCAGCGTGCGCCAGGCGATCCGCCTGGTGCTGGAGCAGCGCGGCCACCGCATCCACACCGCGTCGGAGGGCGGCACGGGCGTCATGTATGTGGCCTCGACGCCGGTCGACCTGGTCATCACCGACATGCTGATGCCGGGCCAGGAAGGGATCGAGACCATCCGCAACCTGCGCCGCCGGCTGCCGGAGCTGCCGATCCTGGCGATCTCGGGCGGCGGCTGCACCGGGTTCCACGAGGCGCTGGAGGCCGCGCGCCTGTTCGGCGCCAACGAGACTCTGTCCAAGCCTTTCGACATGCAGCAGCTCTGCGACAAGGTCGACGCGCTGCTGGTGAAGGCAGCCTAGCGCTACTTCTCGTCCAGCCGCGTGACCATGTCCCACCCGGGCAGTGGCGGCGCGGCCTTGTAGTCGCTGCAACGATCCCGGAACAGCCGCGCGGCGCGGTCGTCTGGACGTGCCGCCAGCGTCCGGTCGAAGGCCGCGATCGCTGCATCCCATTGGCGCGCGGCATAGTGGTCCAGCCCCGCCTCGTAGTCCGCGATCCAGGCGGTATCTGCGGTCTCGCCGGCCATCGCCACGAGTTCGTAGATCGGTTCCCCGGCCTGGCGGCCATAGACGGCGACGCGGTCGACC
>JAEULC010000454.1 GCA_016792605.1 Rhodospirillales bacterium | reverse complement strand
CCCGCCCGACTTGAACACTTCGCCGCGCCCGCTCACCGCGGTGAATCCCAGGAAATGGTCGCGCGCCGCGCCCGACTTGATGCGCCGTGGGCCCGCGAGGTTTGCCGACACTACGCCGCCGATCGTCTGCTGCCCCGCGTCGCCCCCGAGCAGCGGGCCGTAGTCCGGCGGCTCGAAGGCGAATTCCTGGCGGTTCTTCGTCAATAACTCTTCGATCTCCGCGAGCGGCGTGCCGGCGCGCGCGCTCAGAACAAGCTCGCCCGGCTCATAGAGCGTCACGCCGGTCATGGCGGAGAGATCGAGCTTGCGCCCGGCCTGGAACGGCCGGCCGAGGTCGCGCTTGGTGCCGCGCCCCAGGATCTCCAGCGGCGTCCGGTCGGCCAGCGCGTCCTTCACCGCCGCGAGAAGCTCTAGCTCCGATTGAGGAAAAAATGAGTCCATTTCAACCGCTATAGTATACTATCTTCAGGCTATCAGCCTGACATCCTTGCACAAGCGGAGAGGGCGGGACATGGAGTATGTGCAAATCGAGACAGAACTGCGCACTCAACTAGAAGCGGCACAGCGTCGCCGTCCAGGACTTGTTTTACCAAACGAACTTCTGTTGGAAATCGCTTCAAGGGCAGCAAGGCGACTGATAGCCCAATATCCCGGCGACACCGCACAACGCAACGCACTTCGCGCTTCCGCACAAGCAGCAAACCAGTTCTTGGAACACGTTCCTCCGCGACGAGTGTCTGTGGCTTCGTACAGAGCACTACAAACACAAGCAGCGTTCTGCGGTATTTTTCCTTGGTGCTAAGGGGGATGATATGGACGAGAGGCAGAAAAAGGCATTCGATCTTGCGACCGAAATTGCAAAGCAGATCATCACGCTTTCAAGCGGAATATTGGCGCTTTCAATTACTTTCTACGAAAAGATAGCCACGAAAATAGGATCCCTAAATCTGTTGTATTGTTCTTGGGGCGCATTTCTTTTGGCGATCATCTTGTGCATCTTCACCCTCGGCGCACTCGCTGGGCAGCTGGATCCTTCGCGCGGCAGCGCAAGCCCCACGATCTATGGCAGCACAGTCCGGTGGCTTAGCATTCTACAGAACCTGGCATTTGTCGCCGGTGTCGTCATGATGATTATCTATGCCGTTAGTTCTCGACCTCAATAACATCAGAACCGCGGAATATCGGGATGCGGCAGGCGGCCGCCGCTGACATGCAGCCGGCCCAGCTCGGCGCAGCGATGCAGGGTCGGGAACACCTTGCCGGGGTTGAGCAGGCCCTCGGGGTCGAAGGCGCATTTCACCCGCATCTGCTGGTCGAGATCGACCTGGGTGAACATCGTGCCCATCAGGTCGCGCTTCTCGACGCCGACGCCGTGCTCACCGGTCAAGACGCCGCCGACCTCGACGCACAGGCGCAATATGTCGGCGCCGAACTTCTCGGCGCGCTCCAGCTCGCCGTTATTGGCGTCGAACAGGATCAGCGGATGCAGATTGCCGTCGCCGGCATGGAACACGTTGGCGAGGCCTAGGGCGTACTGCTTGGAGAGCGCGGCCATGCGCGTCAGCACCTCGGGCAGGCGCGCGCGCGGGATCGTGCCATCCATGCACAGATAGTCGGGCGAGATCCGGCCGACGGCGGGAAAGGCGGCCTTGCGCCCGGCCCAGAACTTCATCCGCTCTTCTTCGGAGGTGCTGATGCTGAGATGCGTCGCGCCGCATCTCTTCGCGATGGCCTCGACGCGGCCGATCAGCTCCTGCACCTCGGCTTCCGGCCCGTCCAGCTCGACGATCAAGAGCGCCTCGACATCGAGCGGGTAGTTGGCGTGGACGAAGGCCTCGACGGCGTGGATCGCCGGCTTGTCCATCATCTCCATGCCGCCGGGGATGATGCCGTCGGCGATCACCGCGCCGACGCAGTCGCCGCCCTGCTCGTTCGAGGGGAAACCAAGCAGGAGGGCGCGCGCCGTCGTCGGCTTGCGCAGGATGCGCACCGTCACTTCGGTGATGACGCCGAGCAGCCCTTCCGAGCCGGTCATGAGGCCCAGCAGGTCGTAGCCGTCGCTGTCCAGGTGCTTGCCGCCCAGGCGCACGACCTCGCCCGTCACCAGCACCATCTCGATGCCCAGCAGGTTGTTGGTGGTCAGGCCGTATTTCAGGCAGTGCACCCCGCCGGAATTTTCCGCCACGTTGCCGCCGATCGAGCACGCGATCTGGCTCGACGGATCGGGCGCGTAGTAGAAGCCCTCGTGCTGCACGGCGTTGGTGATGCCCAGGTTGGTGACGCCGGGCTGCACCACGGCGCAGCGGTTCTCGTAGTCGATCTCGAGCACGCGGTTGAACTTGCCCATGGCGAGCACGATGCCGTCCTCGAGCGGCAGCGAGCCGCCGCTGAGCGAGGTGCCGCCGCCGCGCGGCACGACCTTGATCCTGTTGTCGTGGCAGTAGCGGAGGATGCGCGAGACCTGGCCGACCGTGGAGGGCAGCACGACCAGCATGGGGAGCTGCTTGTAGGCGGCGAGGCCGTCGGATTCATAGGCGCGGAGTTCGTCCTCGGCCGTGATCACGCCCTCGCCGGGCACGATCGCCTGGAGCGCCGCTGCGATCTCGGCGCGGCGCGACAGCACGGCCCGGTCGGGCGCGGGCATCACCGGCGGCATCGGGTCTCCTCCCACCTCGCTGTGCGACTGGAAGCGCACGGCAAAACGCGCCCGCTTGGGGGCGCGCCGTCATCTTATTCTGTTTTCAGAGAAGCAGGCAGACCAGGTCGCGTCAATCGACCTGCGCGGGCAGGGTATCAGCCCTGGCGGGCCTTGAAGCGCGGGTTCTTCTTGTTGATCACGTAGACGCGGCCCTTGCGACGAACGATCTTGCAGTTCTTGTCGCGCGCCTTCATCGACTTCAGGGAATTGACGACTTTCATGGCCGGCTCCGCCCGAGGGCTTAAGAATGGGCCGCCCCGGGACTGGACGATTAAACCCGGCCGGGGCTGGCAAAAAGAGGCGCTTCTATAGGGGGCCTACCCCCACCTGTCAACCTTGGCCCGAGCGCCCGGTTGCGCCCTCCGCCGGCCGCCCCTATGGTCCCGGCCGCCATGGATACCATTGCCCCCAGCCCGCCCGCCACGCCCGCCGACCTGTTCGCCCGGCTCGACCGGCTCGGCATCGCCTACAAGACCCACGAGCACCCGCCGCTGTTCACCGTCGAGGACAGCAAGAAGCTCCGTGGCGAGCTGCCCGGCGGGCACTGCAAGAACTTGTTTCTACGCGATAAAAAGCGGAATCTGTTCCTGCTTGTCGTGCTCGAGGACCGGGCCATCGACCTGAAGTCCCTGCGCGACCGGCTGGAGGCCGCCGGCAACCTCTCTTTCGGCAGCCCCGAGCTGCTGCTGGAGGTGCTGGGGGTGATCCCCGGCGGCGTGACCCCCTTCGCCCTGATCAACGACAAGGACCGCCGGGTGACCGTGTTCCTGGACAAGAAGATGCTGGGGATGACGCCGCTCAACTACCACCCGTTGAGCAACGCCATGACCACGGCCGTGGCCCCGGCCGACCTCCTGCGCTTCATCGAATCCTGCGGCCACCAGCCCCGGGTCCTCGACCTGGACGCCTGAGCGCCGCCGTTAACCCTGGGCCGGGCGAAGCCTTGCCAGACCGGGCCGGAATGGCCATGTTGAGGCGAGGTTTAGCCCCTTTTTCCTGGAAATGGACGCATCCCGATGGCTGAGATGATGTTCGGCGGCCCCAAGGCCCCCGGCGCCCCCGGTGCCAAGTCGCCCGGCACGCATGCCCCGCAGGGTGGCCCCGATGGGCGTGGCCAGGAAGGGCTGGTCGGCTTCAGCATGGGCGGCCAAGTGGGCGGCGGCCAGATGGCCGGCCCCGGCGGCGTCCCGGGCGGCGCCGGCATGGCCGCCGGCGACCTGGTCAAGAACAGCTCCAGCCGGACCTTCATGGCCGACGTGATCGACGCCTCGCATGACGCGCCGGTGATCGTCGACTTCTGGGCGCCCTGGTGCGGTCCCTGCAAGACGCTCGGGCCGCAGCTCGAGAAGGCGGTGCGCGAGGCGCGCGGCGCTGTCCGCATGGTCAAGATCAACATCGACGAGAATCCCGACCTGGCGCAGCAGATGCGGATCCAGTCGATCCCGGTCGTCTACGCCTTCTCGCAGGGGCGGCCGGTCGACGGCTTCGTCGGCGCGGTGCCGGAAAGCCAGATCAAGGCCTTCGTCAAGAAGCTGGTGGCGATGGGCGGCGCCGACCTGCCGGATTCGCCGATCGAGCAGGCGATGGAGCAGGCCAAGGAGCTGATGGACGCGGGCGACGCCGCGAATGCCGCCGGCATCCTGGCCCAGGTGGTGCAGCACGATCCCGCCAACGGCATCGCGCGCGCGCGGCTGTCGCGGGCGCTGCTGGCCGGCGGCGATGCCAAGCGGGCGCGCCAGGCGCTCGACGGCATCGGCGCGGACAAGCTGAAGGATCCTGCCGTCGCGACCGAGGTCAATGCGGCCAAGGCGGCGCTCGACCTGGCGGAGAGCGCCAGCGCGGCGCAGGGCTCGCTCGACGAGCTCCGGCAGAAGATCGCCAAGGACGCCAACGACCACCAGGCGCGGCTCGACTTGGCGACGGCGCTCTACGCCGCCGGCAACGGCGACGCGGCGGTCGACGAGCTGATCGAGAGCATCCGCCGCAACCGCGCCTGGAACGAGGAAGCGGCGCGCAAGCAGCTCTTGAAGCTGTTCGAGGCGTTCGGCCCGACCGACCCGCGCACCGTGCAGGGCCGCCGCAAGCTCAGTTCCGTGCTGTTCTCCTAAGGGGCGCGATGACCGACGTGAGCCGCTCGCCGTTCGACCCGACCTTCGCGGACCTGCCGCAGGTCATCCCGGTGTTTCCGCTGCCCGGCGTGCTGCTGCTGCCGGGCGGCAAGCTGCCGCTCAACATCTTCGAGCCGCGCTACCTGTCGATGATCGCCGACGCGATCGCGGGCGCGCGCGTCATCGGCATGATCCAGCCGCTGAAGGGCGAAGCCGCGCCGACGAAGTCCGCCGACGGCGAGGCGCTTGCATCTCCCATTGGCGCCACCAGCAACGGCACCGTCGCCGACGACGTGACGCTCTACCCGATGGGCTGCGCCGGGCGCATCACCCAGTTCAGCGAGACCGACGACGGGCGCTACCTGGTCACGCTGTCCGGCCTGTGCCGCTTCGCCGTGCTGAAGGAACTGCCGCTGCAGAAGGGCTATCGCCGCGTGATTCCGGCCTGGACCCAGTTCGAGGGCGACATGGTCGAGGCGGCGCCGGCGGTCGCGATCGACCGCGAGCGCATGGTCCGCGCGCTGCGTTCCTACTTCAAGCTCAACCAGATCAACGCCAACTGGGACGCGATCCGCGACACGCCCGACGACCGGCTTGTCACCTCGCTGGCGATGATCTGCCCGTTCGCGCCCAGCGAGAAGCAGGCGCTGCTCGAATGCCCCGACGCCAACGAGCGCGCCCGCGTGCTGACCGCGCTGATGGAGATGGCGCTGCTCGGCGCGCCGCAGGGCAAGGGCAGCGAGACGGCGCGCCACTAGCGCCCTTAACCGGAGGCCCTCGCCATGAGCGACAAGCCGGCCACGCCCGTTGACCGCAAGCTGCTCGACATCCTGGTGTGCCCGCTGACCAAGGGCCCGCTGCGCTACGACGCGGCCAGCCAGGAGCTGATCAGCGACCGCGCCGGCCTCGCCTACCCGATCCGCGACGGCATCCCGATCATGCTGGTCGACGAGGCCCGGCAATTGAGCGAGCGGGGATGATGGGGTTGCTCCGTCCCCTTTTCCCTTCTTCGTCATGCCCGGGCTTGACCCGGGCATCCACGCTTCGTCGGCGCGCAAGAACCGGCGTGGATGGCCGGATCAAGTCCGGCCATGACGAAAACAAGGGGTGAAGGAGACACCTCATGTCCGAGCGTTTCGAGATCGAGCATAGGCCGGTCGAGATCGCGTACAGCAAGGCCGACAAGGCGCTGACCGTGGTGTGGGACGACGGCCGGACCTTCGTCTACCCGGCGGAGTACCTGCGCGTCGAAAGCCCCTCGGCCGAGGTCCAGGGCCACGGGCCCGGCCAGCGCGTGACCGTGCCGGGGCGGATGCATGTCGGGATCATGGCGATCGAGCCCGTGGGCAACTACGCCGTGCGCCTCGGCTTCGACGACATGCATGACACCGGGATCTATTCCTGGCAGTACCTGCGCCAGATCGGCGAGGAGCAGGACGAGCGCTGGACCCAATACCTGGCCGCGCTGGAGAAGCAGGGGCTGAGCCGCGATCCCCGGGCGCCC
This sequence comes from Rhodospirillales bacterium, assembly GCA_016792605.1. Lineage (GTDB taxonomy): Bacteria > Pseudomonadota > Alphaproteobacteria > JAEULC01 > JAEULC01 > JAEULC01. The sequence continues at coordinate 303 of JAEULC010000454.1, read as the reverse complement.
CGGGGCGCACCCGAGGGAACACCCCAGGAACCCCCCGCCGGGGCGCCGAAACGCGCCTGATCCGGTTTGGTTCCGGATATTTCCGGGAATCCCCCTTGACTCATCCCGGGCACAGGCCTATGTCCCTGGCACTCGGCACCGCTGAGTGCTAGCAATTGCCAATCTTTTCGCGAAATCAAGGGAGTAGACCTATGGGTTTCCGTCCGCTGCATGACCGCGTGCTGGTCCGCCGCGTCGAAGGCGAGGACCGCACCAAGGGCGGCATCATCATTCCGGACACCGCCAAGGAAAAGCCGATGGAAG